>JANOAM010000339.1:0-4344 GCA_031411215.1 Betaproteobacteria bacterium | reverse complement strand
CGCCGCGTGCGCAAGCTGCCCAACGCCTGCTGCGACGCACCGACGCCGGCCAGCGCGGGCCTGATGTCCTTCGACGAGATCAACGTCTGGACCGGCCGCCTGGACCGCTTCGACTGGAAGATCGTCGGCAAGAAGGAGATGTACGTTCCGTACAACTCAAATCGCTGGTTCGGCGCCAAGTCCAACGCGGACCTGATGACCAAGAACCACCTGAACCCCGAGTACGTGCGCTGGGAACTGCACCGCGTGTGGGTCATCGAGACGACGCTGAAGGCGGGGCAGCGCCACCAGGCCCCCAAAGGCCGCTACTACCTGGATGAAGACACCTGGGGTGCCGTGCTGGGCGACCGCTGGGACGCCAACGGCCAACTCTGGAAGACGCTGTACACGCTGCCGCTGGTGATGCCCGACATTCCGGCGGTCGTGCAGCTGCCCTTCGGCTACAACGACCTGCTGTCCGGCACGTCCTACATCGCCTACCTGCTCAGCAACGACAAGGCCGTGCAATACCGGCCGACGCCAAAGTGGCCAGAGGTGATCTTCACCGGTGACGGCCTGGCCGCGCAGGGCGTGCGCTGAACACGGCTCGGGAGCATGCGGTGAACTTTCGCGGTCCAGGGCGCTTGGCCTGCTTCTCCCGTTGCGGCGGGGTCGCCCGCCTGCTCTTGCTCGCGGGGCTCGCTGCCTTGGCAGCCAGCCCCGTGCAGGCCGCTGCCGTGCAGCCGGGTCTGGAGCGAACTGCGGTCGCCGTGCGCCAGCCTGGCCGCGCCGTGATGCTGAGCATCGTAGGCGTCGGTTCACGCCTGGTCGCCGTGGGCGAGCGCGGCGTGGTGGCCCTTTCTGACGATGGGGGCCTGCAGTGGCGACAAGCCAAGGTGCCGGTGAGCGTGACGCTGACCAGCGTGCGCTTCGCCAGCGAACGCTGGGGTCTGGCGACCGGGCACGGCGGCGTGGTCCTGGCCACTTCAGACCGGGGCGAAACCTGGAAGCTGGTGCTGGACGGGCGTCGCATCGCCCAGTCCGCACTCGAGCGCGCACGTGCGAGTGCGGAGGCCAAGGCCGTCAAGGATGCCGAGCTGATGGTGGCCGATGGCCCGGACAAGCCGCTGCTAGCTGTCGTGATGCTGGACGAGCGCCGCGCCTGGGTGGTGGGGGCCTATGGCCTGGCTTTGGCTACCGAGGACGGCGGGGCGACGTGGTCGTCCTGGGCTGATCGCATCGAGAACCCGAAGACCCAGCATCTGTACGCCGTGCGCAAGCGCGGTGACACCGTGCTGCTGGCCGGCGAGCAGGGCCTGCTGCTGCTGTCGCGTGACGGTGGCCAGAGCTTCAAACGCATCGAGTCGCCCTACCGGGGCAGCTGGTTCACGGCCGAATTGATCGATGAGCGCCACTTCGTCGTGGCCGGCCTGCGCGGCAACGCCTGGCGCTCTGTCGATGGCGGTGCCACCTGGGCGGCCTTGCCGGTACCGCCTGGCGCCTCGATCACGGCATCGACGCTGGCGGCCGATGGTCGGCTGCTGTTGGCCAGCCAGGCAGGGTTCGTGATGGCTGTGCAGGGGAACAGCGTGCAGGCCCTGCATGCCAAGCCGCTGCCCTCTGTGTCGGGGCTGGCGAGCCTTGAGGGAAAGATCGTGACCGTGGGCGTGCAGGGTGTGGTCCTGCTGTCCGGGCAGGAGAAGAGTCGATGAGTACCGCTGCCCTGCAGCCTCGCACTGGCCTGCCGGGTGAGGCTGCCTTCGATCCGGCTTCCGGCTCCTGGCTGGAGCGCCTGCTGTTCAACCACCGGCCGGTCGTCATCGTGCTGTGCATCCTGGTCACCCTGCTGCTGGGCTGGCAGGCCTCGCGCTTGACCCTGAACGCCAGCTACGAGAAGACGATTCCTCAGGGTCACCCTTACGTCGTCAACTTCATGGCGAACCAGCGCGACCTGTCCGGGCTGGGCAATGCCATCCGCATCGCCGTGGCCAACCCGGGCGGAACGATCTATGACGCGCGCTACCTCGACACGCTGCGCAAGCTGAGCGACGAGGTCTTCCTCGTTCCGGGCGTGGCCCGCAACCAGATGAAATCGCTGTGGACACCGACCACGCGCTGGGTGGGTGTCACCGAGGACGGGCTGGAGGGCGGGCCCGTCATTCCCGACCGCTACGACGGCCAGGCCGAGAGCCTGAAGCGCCTGGAGCTGAACATCGCGCGTTCGGGAGAAATCGGCCAGCTGGTGGCGCGCGACTTCAAGTCCAGCGTGATCTTCGTGCCGCTGCTGTCGGTGGATCCGGAAGGCCGACCGCTCGACTACCGCCAACTGGCCGATCGGCTGGAAGCGCTGCGCGGCAAATACCAGGCCGAGGGCGTGACCATCCACATCACGGGCTTCGCAAAGATCGTCGGCGACCTGATCGACGGTGTGCGCGCCGTGCTCGCGTTTTTTGCCCTGGCCGTCGCTATCGCCACGGTGATGGTCTATGCCTACACCCGCTGCGTGCGGTCCACCGTGCTGGTGGTGGTGGCGTCGCTGGTGGCCGTGGTGTGGCAGCTCGGCTTGCTGCCCACGCTGGGCTACTCGCTCGACCCGTACTCGATCCTGGTGCCCTTCCTTGTCTTTGCCATCGGCATGAGCCACGGTGCGCAGAAGATGAACGGCATCATGCAGGACATCGGCCGCGGCGCGTCCCGGCTGGTGGCAGCCCGCTACACCTTTCGCCGCCTGTTTCTGGCCGGCTTGACGGCGCTGCTGGCAGACGCCGTGGGCTTTGCGGTGCTGCTGGTGATCGACATCCAGGTCATCCGCGAACTGGCGGTGGCCGCGTCGATCGGCGTCGCCGCGCTGATCTTCACCAACCTGATCCTGCTGCCCATCCTGCTGTCGTACGCCGGCGTCAGCACGAAAGCGGCCCAGCGCAGCCTGCGGGCCGAAGAAGCGGACGCGCAGGGCGCCGACAAACACGCCTTCTGGGCCTTGCTGGACCGATTCACGCAACGCCGCTGGGCGACGATGGCCGTGGCCGGTGCGGCGGTGCTGGCCGTCGGCGGCTTTGCCGCCTCCCCGCAGCTGAAGATAGGCGACCGCGACCCCCGCGCCCCCCAGCGGCGCGCCGACACTCGCAACAACCCCGACGGGGGCTTCATGAACGCCGCCTACGGTGCGTCGAGCGACGTGCTGGCCGTGATGGTCAAGACACCCGACGGCGCCTGCTCGAAGTACGAGACGCTGGACAAGGTCGATGCCCTGGAGTGGGAACTGCGGCAGATCGACGGTGTGGAGTCCACCAACACGCTGGCCTTGCTGAACCGCCGCGTGCTGAGCGGGCTGAACGAAGCCAACCCGAAGTGGTACGAGTTTCTGCCCAACCAGGCCATGCTGAACCTGGTCACGGCAGGAGCGCCCCGTGGCCTGTACAACGAGTCCTGCAGCCTGCTGACCCTGAACGTCTACCTGCGCGACCACAAGGCCGAGACCCTGTCGCGCGTGGTCGGACATGCGGAGGCCTTCGCGCGCCAGAACGACACCGCCGACGTGAAGTTCCTGCTGGCCGCCGGCTCGGCGGGCATCGAGGCCGCGACCAACATCGTCGTGCACGACGCCTGGCGCCACATGCTCTTCCTGGTCTATGGGGCGGTGGTGGTGCTGTGTTTCGTCACCTTCCGTTCGTGGCGCGCGGTGGTCGTCGCCGTGCTGCCACTGGTGCTGACCTCGCTGCTGGCCGAAGCGCTGATGGTGGCGCTGGGCATGGGGGTGAAGGTTGCCACCTTGCCGGTCATCGCCTTGGGTGTGGGCATCGGCGTGGACTATGCGCTCTACATCCTTTCGGTGACGCTGACGCAGATGCGCGCCGGCAAATCGCTGTCCGAGGCCTACTACGGCGCGCTGCTGTTCACGGGCAAGGTGGTGATGCTCACCGGCGTGACGCTGGCCATCGGCGTCATCACCTGGGTCGCCAGCCCGATCAAGTTCCAGGCCGACATGGGCCTGCTGCTGGCCTTCATGTTCCTGTGGAACATGCTCGGCGCGCTGGTGCTGCTGCCGGCGCTGGCGCACTTCCTGTTGAAGCCGCAGCAGCAGGTCGCCAGCCGCGCGGGGCTGACGCCATGAACACGAGCCAGCGCACCGTGCGCATCACACGCAAGTCGGCTGAAGCCGTCGACATCTGCAGCTTCGAGCTGGCCGATCCGGAGGGCAGGGCGCTGCCGCCGTTCGCGGCCGGATCGCACATCGACGTGCACCTGCCCGGAGGCCTGGTGCGCCAGTACTCCTTGTGCAACGACCCGCGCGACACGCACCGCTACCTGATCGCCGTGCTGCGGGACACGAACTCTCGCGGCGGCTCGGTCGGCATGCATGCG
>JANOAM010000338.1:0-7533 GCA_031411215.1 Betaproteobacteria bacterium | reverse complement strand
AGTTCGTCGATGGCGTGGCGCACCAGCGGGTGGTCCTGGGCCATCACGATGGCGGCGTCGCAGCGGCCCTGCAGCCCGGTGATGGCAGCCGCGGCCGCAGCCGGCACAAAGGCATCGGCCAGCACCACCTGGGCATGGGCGCGCTGTTCAAGCAGCCAGGGCGCCAGCGTCTGCAGTTCATGGCGCAACATGCTGACGAAGGTGTTGCTGCCTTCGGGCAGCACGAAGGCCAGGCGCCAGGGGCGTGGCCGCGCCAACCGCGCTGCTGCCGGGTCGGGCCGGTAGCCCAGGCGCTGCACGGTGGCACGCACATGGTCCACCGTGCGCGCGCGCACGCCGGCACGGCCGTTGAGCACACGGTCCACCGTGGCCAGGCTGACGCCGGACTCGCGCGCCACGTCTTGCAGGCGCACCTGGGCCACGGGCAGAGCCAGGGCGGTGTCGGGCAGGTCTTTGGGTCGCATATGAGGTGCGCCCCTCACTGTTGGCGCGCAGGCGCCATGGACGCGACGCCGCTGAATGCGGTTTCGGGGTGCACAAAAACAAAGCCCTCGGCCTGCAACAGGCGCACCACGTCGTCCAGCCACAGCGCCATGGCCAGGTTGTGGTGGACCAGCAGCACACGCGGAGCCGCGCTGGCGCCGGGCGCGGCGCCTTGTTGCCGCAGCGCACGTGCACGGTCTCGCAGCTGCGCCAGGAAGGCCTGCTTCAAGGCCACGTCGTCGGCCTGCGGGTCCTGCAGACGGGCGAGCAGCAGCGGGTCGAACCGCCAGTCCTGGCTGTCCAGGTCCACCGGCGCCGGGCGGTAACCCTGCGCGGCCAGGAAACGGCGCAGGCCTTCACGTTTGCCAGGCGTGTCCCCTTCGTGCAGGAAGGTGTGGCGGAACCAACGCCGCCAGACCGGCAGGCCACCCATGGCTGAATCGCATTGCAGGATCTCGTCCTGGTAGCGCACCAGCGACACGGCCGGGTCGTGCAGGTCCAGGTGGGTGACCGTGTGGTTGCCGAGCAGGTGACCGGCTTCGCCCCACTGCAGCGCCATTTCCAGGCCTTGCTTGCGGTCGGCACCGAAGTCCAGCGTCACGTACAGGACGGCGGTGATGCGGTGGCGCGCCAACGTGTCCAGCAGGGCCTGGTGGCGTTGTGCCGGACTGAGGCGCGGTGTGGTGGCCAGCGAGGGGCCGTCGTCGATGCTCAGCACGAGTGCCTGCGCCGACGGCTGCGCTTGGGGCGGGGCCTGGGCGCCTGCGTGCATGCTCAAGGACAGCAACAGGACCGCTGCAAGACGCCGCACGGCTCAGGCCGCCGGCCGCGCCGGCATGGCACGCAGCGCGTCGGCGATGGCAGTGCGCAAGGGCTTGGCCCGCCACTGCGCGTCGTAGGGCAGCGGGCGTTTGGGCAGGCCGTCGGCGCGCGGCGAGAAGTCCTGCAGCCAGCTGTGGTGGTCGGCCAGGCCCCAGCACAGGAAGCGGTTCAGGCGCGGGCTGGCGAGCGTCACGTCCAGCCAGTCGCGCGCCGCGGCGGCGACGCCAGCGTCGCGCAGGACGATGTCGGATGGCAGCGCACGGTCGTTGACGTCAAATTCGGTGATCAGGATGTCCAGGCCCATGCCCATCACCTCGTCCAGGAAACGGCGCCATTCAGCAGCGGTGGCGGCCGCATCGGCAGCACCTTCGGCACCCGGCTTGGGCGTGGCCCAGACGCCAATGTGGGCCTGCAGGCCCAGCGCCTGCACCGGCGCGCCGCGGGCCTTCAGCGCGGCCAGCAGCCGCAGCACACCGGCGCGGTGCGGCGCGTTGTTGGCACCCCAGCTCATGAAGTCGTTGTAGACCAGCTGCGCGTGCGGCGCGTGTTCACGCGCCAGCTCGAACATGCGTGCGATGTGCTCCACGCCGCCCATGCGCTGCGTGAACAGGTTGCTGCGCAGCACACCGGTTTCCGGAACCACCGCTTCGTTCACCACGTCCCAGCTTTCGATGTCGCGGCCGAAGTGCCTGCAGGTCGTGGACACGTGTTCGGACAGCACACGCTCCATGCCGGCCAGCGGGTTGACGCCAAAGTCGTAGCCTGCCAGCCAGGGCGGCAGCCACTTGGTGTCCACCCACACCAGCGTGTGGCCGCGGATCGCCATGCCCTGGCCCTTGGCCCAGCTGAACAGCTCGTCAGCGGGGCCGAACTGGTAAGGCTGGCGCGGGTCCGGGCGCAGCTGCGGCCACTTGGTTTCGTTCTCGGCCACGATGACGCTGCACTCGCGCGCCATCAGCTCGCGGTAGGCCGGGTCCTGGAAGCGCGCGCCGCCGCGCTTGCCGCGGTCACCCATGCCCATGGCGTTGCCGAAGCGCAGCCCCTTCAAGCGCGCCAGCGCGTCCAGCGAAGGCGTCGTGGGTTCGGCCGCGGAACCGGCTGGCGGCAAGGCACCGCTGGCGCATGCACCCAGCCCGGCAGCCCCCGCCGCACCTGCAACAGCAAGTCCGCCGGTGAACGAGCGTCGGGAAATGAACATGGCAAACCCTCAGGACGGCGTGCGAATCGCCGTGTCTGTGTATTGTGCGCGCAAATATGAGGTGCGCACCTCAGTGCAAGACCCGAGGCGCATCCCGGCGCTCCGCGCCAACATCGGGTCCACCCTGGAACCGGAGCCCCGCCATGAGACTGACCCTGCACAAGATCCGCTGGCCCGGCATGCTGGCGGCGCTGTGCGCCGTGGTGCTGCACGGCGCGCAGGCGCAGACCGTCGTGCGCTGGCTGCACATCGACACCGACCCGGTCAGTTCCGGCTACTACGACAAGCTGGCGCGTGATTTCGAGGCCCGCAACCCGGGTGTCAAGATTGCTATCCAGATCCTGGAAAACGAAGCCTTCAAGGCCAAGCTGACCACGCAACTGCAATCGGCCGACAAGCCGCACATCTTCTACAGCTGGGGCGGCGGTGTGCTGCACACCCAGGTCAAGGCGGGCGTGCTGCAGGACATTGACGCGGCCATCCAGGGCCCCTGGGCGGCCAGCTTCTCACCCGGCGCGCTGGACGCCTTCCGCCACCAGGGCAAGGTCTGGGGCGTGCCCATCCTGATGAGCCAGGTGGGCTTCTATTACAACAAGGCGCTGTTCGCCAAGGCCGGTGTGCAGGCCGACGCCATCCAGACCTGGGACCAGTTCCTGGACGCGGTGAAGAAGCTCAAGGCCGCCGGCATCACGCCCATCGTGGCTGGGGGTGCCGACAAGTGGCCCATGCACTTCTACTGGACGCACCTGGCGTTGCGCATTGGCGGCAAACCGGCCTTTGAAGCTGCGCTGCGTGGTGACGCTGGCGGCTTCGCTGGTGACGTCTTCGTGCAGGCCGGTGAACGCTTCAAGGAACTGGTGGACCTGAAGCCCTTCCACGGCGGATTCCTGGCCGTCAACGCACCGGCCAGCTACGGCCAGTTTGGTGATGGCCGCGGCGCCATGACGCTGATGGGCAACTGGATCTACCTGCAGCAGCGCAGCAATGCCAGCAACAAGAAGGGTCTGTCGGACAGCGAGATGGGCTGGTTCCCCTTCCCCGCAGTGGCCGGCGGCAAGGGCGATGCACGCGAAACGCTGGGTGGCATCAACGGCTGGCTGCTCAGCAAGGGATCACCACCCGCGGCGGTGGAATTCCTGAAGACGCTGACACGCTTCGAGACGCAGCGCGAGCAGGCCGCTCTGGGCATCTTCATCCCGGCGGTGAAGGGCGCGGACCGCGACATGACGAACCCCTTCTTCAAGATGAACGCGCAGCAACTGGCCGCGTCGCCTTACCACCAGCTGTTCTACGACCAGGTGCTGGGGCCGTCGGTGGGGCGTGTGGTCAACGACGTGTCCACCGACATCGCAGGCGGCCGCATGGCACCCAAGGCCGCGGCCCAGGCCATTGAGCAGGCGCGGAAGAACTGAGGGTGGATCTGCTTCGGCGCCTGCAGCTGGTACGCCCCACGGCGCGCGCACGTGCCGCGCTGCTGCTGTTGCCGCCGGCCCTGCTGCTGTTCACGCTGTTCGTGGTACTGCCGGTGGGTCAGGCGGCCTGGTACAGCCTGTTCCGCTGGGACGGCTTCGGTGCGCCCAGCGACTTCATCGGTTGGCGCAACTACGCGGAAGTGCTGGCCAGCCCTGTGTTCCACACCGCGCTGGCCAACAACGGGCTGATCATCGTGGTGTCGCTGCTGGTGCAGCTGCCGCTGGCCCTGGCGATGGCGCTGATCCTGGTGGAACGGGTGCCTGGCGCGCCGCTGTTCCGGCTGGTCTACTTCCTGCCCTACGTACTGGCGGAAATTGCGGCCGGTCTCATCTGGCGATTTGTCTACGACGGTGACAACGGCCTGGTGGCCGAAGCCGCACGCTGGCTGGGCCAAGAGCCGCCCTATGTGCTGGCCGAACCGGTGCTGGCCGAGGCAGCCATCCTGGTCGTGATCACCTGGAAGTACTTCGGCTTCCACATGATGCTGTTCATCGCCGGACTGCAGGGCATAGACCGCGACCTGTTCGCCGCCGCGCGGGCTGACGGCGCCACCGGCTGGCAGGTGCTGCGTTTTGTGCAACTGCCGCTGCTGAGGCCGGCGCTGAAGCTGTCGGTGTTCTTCTCGGTGCTGGGTTCGTTGCAGCTCTTTGACCTGGTGATACCGCTGACCGGCGGCGGCCCCAGCGACAGCACGCAGACCCTCGTGAGCTTCCTGTACAGCCACGGCATCACCCGCATGCGCGTGGGCTTTGGCAGCACCATTGGTGTGGTGCTGTTCCTGCTGTGCATCGGATTTGCCTTGGGCTACCAGCGCTGGGTGTTCAAGGATGATTAGGTCCGTATGAGCGAACGCCGCCTGACCCCCGCCGCCCTGGCCTGGCGCTACGCCGTGCTGGGCACCGTGGCGCTGCTGGTGCTGGTGCCGCTGGTGGCCACCGTGCTGGGCGGCTTCAAGGACCTGCCTGAACTGCGGGGCAACCCCTTCGGCCTGCCCAGCGTCTGGCGCTGGCAGAACCACGCCGACATCCTGGCCAGCGCGCGCTACTGGCGCATGATGGGCAATTCGCTGCTGATTGCCGGTGCCACCACGGCGCTGACGCTGTTGCTGGCGTCCATGGCGGGCTTCGTGTTTTCGCACCTGCACTTTGCCGGCCAGCGTTTCCTGATGAACTACTTCCTGGTCGGGCTTCTGTTCCCGGCGGCCACGGCCATCCTGCCGCTGTTCATCCAGGTGCGCGACCTGGGCCTGCTGGACACGCATGCCGGTGTGGTGCTGCCTACGGTGGCCTTTTCACTGGGTGCGGCCATCCTGCTGTTCCGCGGTTTCTTCCGCCAGCTACCCGCCGAATTGATGGACGCCGCGCTGATTGACGGCGCCAGCTACCTGCAGTTTTTCTGGCGTGTGGTGCTGCCGCTGTCACGGCCCATTTTGGCCACCGTGGGCGTGATCACCTTCGTGCAGGCCTGGAACGGTTACCTGCTGCCGCTGATCCTGCTGAACACCGACACACGCCACCCCTGGCCGCTGGGCATCATGGTCTACCAGGGTGAATTCGGCACCAGCTGGCACCTGGTGCTGGCCTACATCAGCCTGACCATCGCGCCCGTGGTGCTGCTGTTCCTGCTGGCGCAGCGGCACATCGTGGCGGGGCTGACGGCGGGCGCGGTCAAGGGATAGAGCTTGCCTGCGCGCTCGCAGCTTGCAGCAGTTGCGCGACCACCGCCACGGCGATCACTTCCGGTTCCTTGCCGACGATGCCTGGCACGCCGATGGGGCACACCAGACGGTGCAGCAGCGCCGGTGCGATGCCGCGCTCCAGCAAACGGTGTTCGAAACGTGCACGTTTGGTCTGGCTGCCGATGAGGCCGAACCAGCCGAAGTCGCCGCGCTTGAGGATGGCTTGCGTCAGCGCCAGGTCCAGGTCGTGGCTGTGCGTCAGCACCAGATAGAAGGCACCCGGCGGTGCCACCGCCACCTCGGCTTCCACGGGCTCCACGCAGACGCGTTCGATGTGCGGCGGCAGTGGGCCGGCAGGGAATTCGCTGTCGCGTTCGTCTATCCATTGCACGCGGCAGGGGATGCCGGCCAACAGTTGCACGATGGCGCGGCCGACATGACCGGCGCCGTAGAGCTGCAGCGTGAAGCGCGGTGGCGTGTCATGCCAACCGGCCGGGTCAGCTGCCGCCAGCGGCGTGAAGGCCAGGTGCAGCACACCGCCGCAGCATTGGCCCAGCGTGGGGCCCAGCGCCACCCGTTGGGTGCGAGCGGCGGCAGCTTCGACCAGCATGGCGCGGGCATCGGCGATGGCCTTCAGTTCCAGATGGCCACCGCCTATGGTGCCCAGCACTTCGTCGGCTGACACCAGCATGCGTGTGCCACTTTCGCGGGGCACCGAGCCTTGGTGGTCGATGACTTCTACCACCACCGCGGCGCGGCCCTGGTCCAGCCAGTGGCACGCGGCCTGGCGCAGGTCCAGCATCACGTCGCCTGCTGGACCGCCGTGATGGCACGCAGGATCGCCTCGCTGGTGGCGGGCGCCTGCAGCGGCGGGTCCACACGGTGGCCGCCCACGGCCGACACCGCGTCGCGGATGGCGAAGAACACGCTGAAGGGCAGCAGCAGCGGCGGCTCGCCCACGGCCTTGCTGCGGTGGATGCTGTCGTGCACGTTGTCGCGTTCGAAGAGGCGTGTGTTCAGGACTGCGGGGCAGTCGTTGGCCGTGGGGATCTTGTAGGTGCTGGGCGCGTGCGTGGACAGCATGCCGGCGTTCTTCGAGCCGTCGGCTGGATGCCAGACCAGTTCTTCCGTGGTCAACCAGCCCATGCCCTGGATGAAGGCACCCTCGATCTGGCCGATGTCGATGGCCGGGTTGAGAGACCGGCCCGCGTCATGCAGGATGTCCGCGCGCAGCAGCTTCCATTCGCCGGTGAGCGTGTCCACGATGACTTCACTCACCGCCGCACCATAGGCGAAGTAGTAGAAGGGCCGGCCCTGCATGGTGGCGCGGTCCCAGCTGAGGCCGGGTGTCGTGTAGAAGCCATCGCTCCACAGCTGCACACGCGCAAGGTACGCCTGCTGCACCAGCTCTGGCCAGGGCAGACCGGCGTGTTGCGGGTGCTCGGCTTTGAAGCGCTCCAGCCGTTCGCGGATCTGCCGCGCCGCGTCCTGCGCCGCCTTGCCGTTGAGGTCGCTGCCCGTGCTGGCGGCCGTGGCGCTGGTGTTGGCGATCTTGGCGGTGTCGGTGGCGCTGCAGCGCACGGCGCTGAAGGGCAGGCCCAGTTCGTGCGCCACGACCTGGGCCACCTTGGTGTTGAGTCCCTGGCCCATTTCCGTGCCACCGTGGTTCACCAGCACGCTGCCGTCGGTGTAGACATGCACCAGCGCGCCGGCCTGGTTCAGGTGCGTCACGTTGAAGCTGATGCCGAACTTCAGCGGCGTCAGCGCCAGGCCCTTCTTCAGCACCTCGCTGCCGGCATTGAAGGCCGCCACCTCGGTGCGGCGCTGCGCGTAGGCCGAGTCGCCTTCCAGTTGCGCGACCAGCTCATGGATGATGTTG
>JANOAM010000337.1:0-1802 GCA_031411215.1 Betaproteobacteria bacterium | reverse complement strand
GCCAGCGGCACGACCGCCGTGCACGACCTGCTGGACAGTGACGACACACGCGTCATGCTGAAGGCGCTGGAACAGCTGGGCTGCACGCTGCGCCAGGACGGCCGTGTGCTGCAGGTCACCGGCATCGCCGGCCAGTTGCGCGCGACGTCGGCCGACCTCTTCCTGGGCAACGCCGGCACCGCCATGCGCCCGCTGGTCGCCACGCTGGCCGTGCTGGCCACGTTGCAGGGCGGCAGCTTCACGCTGCGCGGCGTGCCGCGCATGCACGAGCGGCCCATCGGCGACCTGGTCGACGCGCTGCGCCCCCTGGGCTGCGCCATCGAGGATCTGGGCCAGCCCGGCTACCCGCCGCTGCGTCTGACGGGCAACGCCGGCGGCCAGCTCCACACAGCCCAGCCCATACGCGTGCGCGGCGACGTCTCCAGCCAGTTCTTGACCGCCCTGCTGCTGGCCCTGCCACTGACCACCGCCGACCGCGACGTGGTGATCGAGGTCCAGGGCGAGCTCATCAGCAAGCCCTACATCGAGATCACGCTGAACCTGCTGGCGCGCTTCGGCATTGCCGTGCAGCGCGAAGGCTGGCAGCGTTTCACCTTGCAGCAGGGTTCCGCCTACCGCAGCCCTGGCCACATCCACGTCGAAGGCGATGCCTCGTCGGCGTCCTACTTCATCGCGCTGGGCGCCATCGCCGCACACGGCGGTGCGCCGCTGCGCATCGAAGGCGTGGGCAGCGACTCCATTCAGGGCGACATCCGCTTCGTCGAAGCAGCCACCGCCATGGGCGCGCAGGTCAAGAGCGGTCCGGGCTGGCTGGAAGTGCACCGCGGCCGTTGGCCGCTGGCAGGCATCACGCTGGACTGCAACCACATCCCCGACGCAGCCATGACGCTGGCGGTGATGGCGCTTTACGCCGACAGCCCGACGCGGCTGACCGGTATCGCCAGCTGGCGCGTCAAGGAAACCGACCGCATCGCCGCCATGGCGGCGGAATTGCGCAAGGTCGGCGCTGAAGTCGAAGAGGGGCCCGATTTCATCGTCGTGCACCCGGTGCGGCCAGGCGCCTGGCGGGCCGGCTGCATCCACACCTACGACGACCACCGCATGGCCATGTGCCTGTCGTTGGCTGCCTTCAACCCGCTGGTAGGCGCCGCGGTGCCGGTGCGCATCGAAGACCCCAAGTGCGTGGCCAAGACCTTCCCGGACTACTTCGAAACCCTGTTTGGCGTGGTCAGCGCGGCTGAAGACACGGTGCCGGTGATCACCGTGGACGGACCCACCGCGTCCGGCAAGGGCACGCTGGGTGCCGCCGTGGCAGCAGCCTTGGGCTACGGGCTGCTGGACTCCGGCGCGCTGTACCGCGCTGCCGGCCTGGCAGCCGTGGCCGCAGGCGTAAGCCCGGACGACGAGACCGGCGTCGCCGCGCTGGCCACCACCCTGCCGCTGCGTTTCGGCCAAGGCGAAGGCGCCGGCCGCGTCTGGCTGCGTGACCGCGAGATCACCGACGAACTGCGCCTGGAAAGCACCGGCCTGCTGGCGTCCCGCGTGTCTGCCCTGCCCGCCGTGCGCCGGGCGCTGCACGGGCTTCAGCTGTCCTTCCGGCGGGCGCCAGGGTTGGTCGCTGACGGCCGCGACATGGGCACCGTCGTCTTCCCCGGCGCTCAGCTCAAGGTCTTCCTGACCGCCAGCGCCGCGGAACGTGCCGAACGGCGGCATAAGCAGTTGATTTCAAAGGGGATTCCCGCTAATATCGACAGTCTTCGCGCCGACCTCGAGGCGCGCGACGCCCGGGACCAGAACCGGGC
>JANOAM010000336.1:0-8101 GCA_031411215.1 Betaproteobacteria bacterium | reverse complement strand
GCACCGCGGCCGCGCCAGGCGGTGAGTTCGGGCGCGCTGCGTTCGTCCAGGCTGTTGTCGCCACCCAGCACGCGGAAGGCGCCGCTGCGTTCCAGGTCGGCCTGGATGATGGCCGACAGCGCCACACCGGCCGTGGCTTCGTCACGGAAGCGGCCCAGGGCCACGGGGATCTGCGTGGCGCCGACACCGGTGATCTCGACGCGGATCTGCGCCCAGGCCGGCAGGGCAGCAAGCGCCGGGGACGCGGCGGCCCAGCCCAGCAGGCGGCGGCGCGGCAACTTGAAGAAGGGTGCTTGGTCGGTCGTCACGTCTGAAGGTTCGAGGCTGCACGCCCTGCACAGCGCGCGGCGCATTGTAGGCAGGCGGGTCAGGCCGGACCCAAGGCGCACCCCCTGCAAGGCCACCCCGATAATGCCGCCGCTCATGCCTACCCTGTTCCAGCGCTTCGCCCGCTTGTGGCCCACCATCCGCGCAAGCCGCGCCGGGCTGGTGGCCGCCGTGATCGGGTCGGTGCTCACAGCAGCCACGGAGCCGGCCATTCCGGCGCTGATGAACAAGCTGCTGGACCAGGGCTTCGGCAAGGGCACGCTGCCCTTGTGGATGGTGCCGGTGGCCATCATCGGCCTCTTCGCACTGCGCAGCATCTCGGGTTTCATCTCGCAGTTCGGCCTGGCCTGGACGGCCAACCGTGCGGTGCTGACGCTGCGCGAAGGCATGTTCGGTCGCCTGATGGCCTGCGAACCGGCGCTCTTCACCAAGGCCACCGCCAGCGGCATGACCAACACCCTGGTCTACGAAGCGCAGGCGGGTGTCACCATCCTGGTCGCGTCACTGCAGACGCTGGTGCGTGACTCGTTGACGCTGATCGCCTTGCTGGGTTACTTGCTGTGGCTGAACTGGCAGCTGACCCTGGCCGTGGCACTGCTGTTCCCGGCCGTGGGCCTGGTGATGCGCGCCATCGGCAAGCGCCTGCACCGGTTGACCATCGAGGGCCAGCAGGCCACGGATGAGTTGGCCTATGTGGTGGAAGAGAACATGCTGGCCTGGCGCATCGTGCGCCTGCACGGCGCCGAACAGCAGCAGGCCGGGCGCTTCCGCAACAGCGCGGAACGGGTGCGCCGCCTGATGATGAAGGCCGTGGTGGCCGGCGGCAGCATGACGCCCATCACGCAGATGCTGGCGGCCTGCGCCTTGAGCGGCGTCATCACCGCGGCGCTTTGGCAGAGCAGCAGCGGCGGCGCCACGGTGGGCAGCTTCGTGGCCTTCGTGATGGCGTTGCTGCAGCTGATCGCGCCGGTGAAGCACCTGTCGGACGTGATGGCCTCGCTGACCCGCGGCCTGGCTGCCGTGGAACGGGGGCTGGACCTGATCGAACACAGCCCGGTTGAACAGGGCGGCAGCCACGATGCTGGCCGCGCCCGGGGTGACTTGGCTTTCAACGCCGTGGGCCTGCGCTACCGCGAAGACACCGCGCCCGCGGTGGACGCCGTGACGCTGCACATCAAAGCGGGTGAGACCGTGGCGCTGGTGGGCCCTTCCGGCGCCGGCAAGACCACGCTGGTGAACCTGCTGCCACGTTTCATAGACCCCACTTCCGGTGGCATCACCCTGGACGGCGTGCCGCTGCCGCAGTGGGACGTGAAGGCCCTGCGCCGCCAGTTCGCGCTGGTCAGCCAGGACGTGGTGCTGTTCAACGACACCGTGGCCGCCAACGTGGCGCTGGGTGCGGAACTCAGCCGCGACCAGGTGCGTGCCGCGCTGAAAGCCGCCTACCTGCTGGACTTTGTCGACAGCCTGCCGCAAGGCCTGGACACCGTGATCGGCCACAACGGCAACCAGCTGAGCGGAGGCCAGCGCCAGCGCATGGCGATTGCCCGCGCCATTGCCAAGGACGCGCCAGTGTTGATCCTGGACGAGGCCACGTCCGCGCTGGACAGCGAAAGCGAACGTGCGGTGCAGGCTGCGCTGGAAGGCTTGATGCAGGGCCGCACGACGCTGGTCATCGCGCACCGCCTGTCCACCATCGAAAAGGCCGACCGCGTGGTGGCCCTGGAAGCGGGCCGTGTGGCCGAACAGGGCACACATGCACAACTGCTGGAAAAGGGCGGCCTCTATGCACGGCTGCACGCCATGCAGTTCGGCGGCTGAAAGCACGCTACGGTGAGCCAAGACTCATCACCGCGACAACCAAAGCACGGAGACAAGACGATGACGACAAGACCCATCCGCCTGGCCGCTGCCAGCGCCAGCTTGGCTGCGCTGCTGCTGGCCGCTTGCGCCACCGGGCCGGGCGGCACCGACGCCCGCACCGCCACCATCCAGCGCACGGCCTATGGCGTGCCGCACATCACCGCACCGAACTTAGAGACCCTGGCCTACGCCGTGGCCTACGCGCATGCGCAGGACAACGTCTGCCAGACGGCGCAGCAGTTGCTCACCGTGCGCGGCGAACGCAGCCGCTACCTCGGACCTGCGGCCATGGTGCTGCTGGGCCGGCGGCCGATGCCCAATGCGCTGACCGACACCTTCATCAACGCGCACATGGACGACGCCGCGCTGGACAAGGCCTGGAAGGCCGAGGCCAGCGCCGATTCATGGGCCATGCTGCGGGGTTATGTGGCCGGCTACAACCGCTTCCTGACCGACCACGCGGGCCGGCTGCCCGCCGCCTGCAACGGCCAGCCCTGGGTGCAGCCGATGACGCTCAGTCATTTCATGCGGCTGCAGGAAGTGAACATGGTGCAGGCCGGCATTGGTGCGCTGGCCGATGCCATGGTTGGCGCGCAGCCGCCCGCTGCCAAGGCCGCAGCGCTGCCACCTGTGCAGCTGGCGCAAGCCGAAGAAGCCGCCCGTGAAATGGGCCTGGCCGATTCGCCGCTGGGCTCCAACGCCTGGGCTTTTGGCAAGGACGCCACCGGCACCGGCGCCGGCCTGCTGGTGGGCAACCCGCACTTCCCCTGGGCAGGCGTCAACCGCTTCTGGCAGATGCACCTGACCATCCCCGGCCGCCTGGACGTGATGGGTGCGTCCACCGGCCACAGCGCCGTCGTGCACATCGGCTTCAACAAGGACGTGGCCTGGTCGCACACCGTGTCCACCGGCAAGCGTTTCACCCTCCATGAACTGACGCTGGTGGCGGGTGACCCCACCAGCTACATCCTGGACGGCCAGCCGGTGAAGATGACATCGCGCAGCGTCAATATCCAGGTGCTGGGCGCTGACGGGCAAATGGCCACGCAGACCCGCACGCTGTGGTCCACGCGCTGGGGCCCGGTGATCAGCGCCCCGGCACTGGGCCTGGCCTGGGGCACCGAGCGTGCCTACGCATTGAAGGACGCCAACACACTGAACGCACGTGGCAGTGACGCCTGGCTGGCCATGAACACCGCCAAGCGGGTGCAGGACCTGCATGCCGCGCACCGCACGCTGGGCATCCCCTGGGTCAACACCATCGCGGCCGACCGTGAAGGCCAGGCCATGTACACCGACGTCAGCGTGGTGCCCAACCTGGACGAGCAACAGCTCACCGCCTGCGCGCCCAGCCCGCAGGCCGCGGGCCTGCTGCGCAGCGCGGCCGGCATCGTGGTGCTGGACGGCAGCAAATCCAGTTGCGACTGGAAAGTGGACCCGGCCTCTCCCGTGCCCGGCCTGACGCCCATCAACCGCATGCCGCTGGCCGTGCGCAGTGACTGGGTGCACAACAGCAACGACAGTTTCTTCTACACCCACCCGGCGCAGACCTTCGAAGGCATCGGCTTCATGGTGGGCGACGACTTCGTGCGCCGTCCGCGCACCCGCGCCGGCCTGGTGGAAGTGCCGGAGCTGGTCGCACGCGGGCCAGTGACGCTGCAGTCCGCCCAGGCGCAGCTGTTGAGCAACCGCAACTTCATGGCGCAGATGGTGCTGCCCGACTTGCTGGCCGCCTGCGCCACCGAACCCGGCGCGCCCATGTCCCCACCCACGTCCGAAGCCAAGG
The DNA here is from genome assembly GCA_031411215.1 of Betaproteobacteria bacterium. Lineage (GTDB taxonomy): Bacteria > Pseudomonadota > Gammaproteobacteria > Burkholderiales > Burkholderiaceae_C > Rubrivivax. Next base: position 4,125 of record JANOAM010000336.1, on the reverse strand, counting down.
ACGGCTGCACGGCGCTGCGCGGCTGGGACCGGCTCAACAACGTGGACAGCCGCGGCGCCCACCTGTTCCGCGAGTTCTGGCGTGTGGCCGCTGGCACCCCGGGCGTCTACCGCGTGCCCTTCGACAAGGCGCAACCCGTGGCCACACCCAACGGCCTGAAGATGGCCGACGCCACGGTCGGCGCCAAGGTCTGGGACGCGCTGACCGCGGCCGTGAAGGCCACACGCGCGGCCGGCATCGCATTGGACGCGCCGCTGGGCACGGTGCAGCGCCCGTTGATCACCGAAGAGGCCATCGCCCTGCACGGCGGCAGCGAAGTGGAAGGTGTGCTCAACAACCTGGGCAACCAGTTCGCACCGGCCATCAATGCCAAGGGCCTGCGCATCGACTACGGCAGCAGCTACATCCAGACCGTCACCTTTGACAGCCGCGGCCCCGTGGCCCAGGCCGTGCTGACCTACGGCCAGAGCACCAACCCGGCGTCGCCGCATGCCAACGACCAGATGCGGCTGTACGCGGCCAAGCAGTGGCCGCGCCTGCCGTTCCACCCGGCAGACGTGGAGCGCGAATCGATGGGCCAGGTGCTGAAGCTGGTCAGGCCGTAGGTCACGCACTCACCCCTGCACGGCCTTCACGAAGGCCTGCGCGTCGCGGCGCAACTGCGCCATGTCCAGTCCCGGGATGCTGTCGTTCTCCACCACCACGCGGCCCTGCACCAGAGCCAACCGCAGCGTGGGCCTGCCGCCACTGGCCACCGGGGCTATGGCCGGGTCGAACAGGCCGAAGTGGCGCGGCTGGTCCAGGTCGTAGACACACAGGTCGGCGGCCATGCCGACCTGCAGCGAGCCGACACCGTCCAGCCCCATCATGCGGGCGCCACCGGCGGTGCCTATGTGCACCACGTCTTCCACCGTCGTCGCGTGCGCCAGGCCACCGGGCTGCGCACCCCGTGCGCCGGCACGCGGGTCGGCGCGGTGCACCAGCCACGCGGCGTGCGCTTCGCTGGCCATGTCGGCGGCTTCGTTGCTGGCCGCGCCGTCCACCGCCAGGCCCACCGGGATGCCCAGGGCCAGCGCTTCGGGTATGCGCGCAATGCCGCTGCCCAGGCGGGCGTTGCTTTGTGGGCAGTGGGCGATGCCGGTCCCGGTTTCCGCGCAGAGCTTCAGGTCGCCATCGTCCAGGTGCACCATGTGCGCGAACCAGACGTCTTCGCCCAGCCATTCGTGTTCGGCCACGAACTGCAGGGGCGTGCAGCCGTGCACCTCACGCGCCCAGCGCACGTAGTCGTGGGTCTCGCTCAGGTGGCTGTGCAGGCGTATGCCCAGCCGGCGTGCTTCGCGGGCGATGGGCTTCAGTTCCTCAACCGGGCAGCTCCAGTTGGGCGTGGTGATGGCGCTGACCACCCGGCGCATGGGCATGGGGCCGACCTGGTGGTAGCGGTGCACGTCGCGTTCGACGCTGGCCAGAAAGGCTTCCAGCGTTTCCGGCGCGACTTGGGGCGACGCTTCAGCGTCGGTCAGCGCGCGTGCCTGAGTCTGGCCGCCGCGGGCCAGGATGAAACGAACGCCCAACTTCTCCGCTTCGTCAAAGACCGCGGTCGACGCATCAAAGGGCATGCCCGGGTAGTAGTGGTACTGGTGGTCCGCCACCGTGGTGCACCCGGACAGCAGCAATTCCACCAGGCCCACCCGCGCGGCCAGGCGCAGCGCGGCTTCATGGTCGAAGTGGCGGCGGTAGGCCACGGGCACCGCCGCCAGCCACGGCACCAGTGCCAGGTTGATGCCGGCCGGGATGCCCTTCAGCAGGCTCTGGAACAGGTGGTGGTGCGTGTTGACCCAGCCGGGGTAGATGACGCAGCCGCGTGCGTCCACGACCCGTTCGTCCGGTTCCGGCGTCAGCGTGCCGATGGCCTGGATGACACCACCGCGCACGCGCACATCGGCACCCACGCTGCGCGCCGCGTCACCACGCAGGCCGGTGAGCAGCGCATCGGCACCGCGGATCAGCAGATCAGTCACGGGCCGTTTCACTTTCGTGCCAGCCACCCAGCGCGGCCTTGGACAGCACAGACATCAGCGCAAAAAGCAGCACGCCGGTCAGCGTGATCAGCAGCAGCGCCGCGAACATGCGCGGGATGTTGAGCTGGTAGCCGGCCTGCAGGATCTGGTACGCCAGCCCCGTGCCGGTACCACCCGTGCCCGCAACAAATTCCGCCACCACCGCGCCTATCAGCGCCAGACCACTGCTGATGCGCAGCCCACCGAAGAAGTACGGCAGCGCCGACGGGATGCGCAGCCGCAGCAGCGTCTGCAGGCGTGTCGCACGGTTCAGCTTGAAGTAGCTCATCAGCCCCGGGTTCACGCTGCGCAGGCCCAGCGTCGTGTTGGCGATGATGGGGAACAGCGCCACCAGCGTGGCGCAGATGACCAGCGACGCCGTCGGGTCCTTGACCCAGATGATGACCAGCGGCGCGATGGCCACGATGGGCGTGACCTGGAGCAGGACGGCGTAGGGAAAGAGGGCCGTCTCGACGGTGCGGCTCTGCACGAAGGCAAAGGCGATCAGCACGCCTATCACCGTGGCGCAGATGAAGGCGAAGAGCGTGATCTTCAGCGTCACCCACAAAGACCCGAACAGCAGCCCGGCATCCGTCACCAGCACCTGGGCCACGCGCACCGGGCTGGGCACCAGGAAGACGGGGATGTCGAAGGCCACGACCAAGCCTTGCCAAGCGGCGATGAGCACCACCGCCACCAGCGAAGGCCACAAGACCTGCTGCGTGCGTGAAGTCATGCCAAAGCCTCGTCCGCGCTGCCACTGGCGCGCAGCAAGCTGTCCTGCAGCTGCTTGGCGTAGCCCGAAAAGCGCTGCGACACGCGGAAGTCCGGGCCACGCGGATACGGCTCGTCAATCACCACCTCATCCACGATGCGCCCCGGCCGCGCGGCCATCACCACCACACGCTGCGACAGGTACACGGCTTCGTGAATGCTGTGGGTCACGAACATGACGGTCAGCTGCTTCTGCGCCCACAGCCGCAGCAGGTCGCTGTCCAGGCGGTTGCGTGTGATCTCGTCCAGCGCGCCGAAGGGCTCGTCCATCAGCAGCAACTGTGGTTCGGTCACCAGACCGCGGGCGATGCTGACACGCATCTGCATGCCGCCACTCAGTTCACGCGGTAGCGCACTGGCGAACTTGTCCAGGCCCACCAGCTCCAACGCGCTTTTCACGCGCGCCGCGCTCTGATCGGGTGGCACACCCGCCAGATCCAGAGGCAACCGCACGTTGGCCTGCACACGCGCCCAGGGCATCAGCGTGGCTTCCTGGAAGACAAAGCTCAGGCGGTGGCCCGTGCTCTCCACCTCGTGCACGGGCTGGCGCCACAGCAGGAGGCTGCCGTCGCTGGGTTCCAGCAGGCCCGCCACCATCTTCAGCAGCGTGCTCTTGCCGCAACCGCTGGGGCCTAGCAGTGTGACGAACCCACCCTCCTGGACCGTCAGGTTCAAAGGCAGCAGGGCCTGGGTGCCGTTGGGGTAGGTCTTTTCCGCTGAAAGTACTTCGACGGCTGGCGTTTCAGTCATGTGTGGGTCGTGCCTGGACCGTGGTGCGGCGGTACATCGCTTCCAGATGTTCACCGGCGGTGATGGGCCCGTACTTGGCGGGTCGTTGTTCGTCCACACAAGACGGCAGTGGCGTGACCACGGCCTCGGCGTCCAGGTCGCAGAAGTAGGCGATGGACCAGCGGTCACGCCCATGGTGCCGGTTGATGACCCGGTGCGGGGTGGACAGCCAGTGGTCGTTGGTCCAGCGCTGCATCATGTCGCCGATGTTGACGACATAGGTGCCGGGTTCGGGTGGCACGTCCAGCCAGGTGCCGCTGCGCAGCTGCACTTGCAGGCCGCCGGCCTCGTCCTGCGCCAGCAGGGTCAGCGCGCCCCAGTCGGTGTGCGCGCCGCAGCCGATCTGGCCCGGCGCCGCCTGCAACGGTTGCGGCGGGTAGTGCAGCAGGCGGGTGGTGCAGGTCGGGTGTTGCATGAAGTGGTCGAAATGGCCAGGTGGCAGGTGCAGGGCGATTTCGAACAGACCCATCAGCCGGCGCGCCAACGTGTCCATCTCCGCTGCGTA
>JANOAM010000335.1:0-6906 GCA_031411215.1 Betaproteobacteria bacterium | reverse complement strand
CGACGGCTTTCCCATGGGCCTGTGCGTGTTCATGCTGATTTTCGGCGTGGCAGCCAGCACCGGCGCGCTGCGCCTGGCGCATGCAGCCTGGCAGTTCCACCGTGCGTCGCAGGAAGCGCCGGGCGTGCTGGTGGAGTTCGTTGCGAAGTCGTACTACGACTCCAAGAAAAGGCGCAACGTGCAGACACGGCACCCGCGTGTCGAGTTCACAGCGGCCGATGGCAGTCGGCACAGCCTGGTGGGCCTGGGGGGCAGCTTGTCGCAGCGTGCGGTTGGCAGTGCGGTGACGGTGCGCCACCGCGTGGACCAACCCGCGGCGGCAGCGGTGGCTGACTTCCAAAGTCAGTGGGGTGCGGCCTGGGCCTTCGGGCTCTTTGGTGGTGCGGCCCTGCTGGTGGCGCTGGGCACGGCGCGGGGGCTTGTTGCGGACCCTGTCAGTCCTAAGCCCCAGGGCACGGCGAAGCGCAGAGCCCGCGGCTTCTGGCTGATGCTGGTGTCCGCGAGCCTGTACGCCGTTCACGTCGCCATGGGGGTCTGGGCGCTGACGCGGACCTGATCCCCCAGCGAGACGGATTTAGACCACCGTCAGCGTGACGTCGATGTTGCCGCGCGTGGCGTTGCTGTAGGGGCAGACCTCGTGCGCGGCGGCGACCAGCTGTTCCAGGGCGGCGCGGTCCATGCCCGGCACGCTGATGTCCATGGTCACAGCAATGCCGAAGGCGCCAGGCTTGCCGGTCATCGGGCCGATGCTGACGCTGGACTTGATGGACACCTCGGACGACAGCGCCAGCTTCTGGCGTGCCGACACGGCCTTCATGGCACCGATGAAGCAGGCGCTGTAGCCGGCCGCGAACAGCTGTTCCGGGTTGGTGCCCGCACCGCCTGCGCCGCCCAGTTCCTTGGGCGTGACCAGGGCCAGCTTGATGGCGCCGTCAGAAGATTCGGTGGTGCCGGTTCGGCCGCCGGTGCTGGTGGCGTGGGCGGTGTAAACGGCTTTGTCGATGGCCATGGTCAGTCTCTCTCTTGAGGTTGGTGCGCGGGTTCGACCAACAGGTCAGGCCGCGCGGGGGGTGGAGCCGGTGAGCTGCAGGCGCAAGGCCTGCAGCCGGGAGGTGAGGGCGTTGATCTCGCCCAGTTCGCAGCCGGTGGCGCGGGCGACAGCAGCGGGCACACGCTGGGCCTGGCTGCGCAGTACGCGGCCTTGTGCCGTGAGCTGCAGCAGCACACGGCGTTCGTCGGCCGTGTCACGCAAGCGCTGCAGGTGGCCCAGGGTCTCCAGGCGCTTGAGCAAAGGCGTCAGCGTGCCGCTGTCCAGCGCCAGGCGTTCCCCCAGTTGGCTGACGGTGAGGCCGTCGCCTTCCCACAGCACCAGCATCACCAGGTACTGCGGGTAGGTCAGGCCCAGCGGCTCCAGCAGGGGTTTGTAGAGCTTGGTCATGGACAGGGACGCGGCATACAGCGCGAAGCACAGCTGGCGGTCCAGCAGCAGCCAGTCGGCCGTGGGTGCTTGTTTGGGGGTGTCGGGGCGTGCCATGGACGCGAATATAGCTCACAATTAAATTGTGTGCAATTTAATAACCCTGCTGATGGCAAGACCGTCTCAAGGCTCCCCAGCGTGCAGGCCGGCCATGCGCCAAGCGGTCTCGTGCAGGGCCTGCCGCAACGCTGGAGGAGACAGCACCTCAACGTCCGCCCCCAGGCGCAGCAGTTCGCGGGCCGCGTGGGTGACCGACTCGATGGGCACGGTCAGCTTCACCCAGCCCTCGGGCCAGCAGGGTTCGGCGCTGTCGTGCGCAGCGGTGAACACCGCCGGGCTGAAGCGGCACAGCGCGCGGAAGCCGGCTTCGGTCACCTTCAGGTCCGCCTGCGCGTTGTAGACGCCGGCCTCGAAGCGTGCGGTGCTGGCGCGCCACCAGCTGGCCAGGTCAAAACGCGGCGGGGCGTCGAAATGCTCGTCCAGCACCAGCAAGGTTTCGACGGCGGCCAGCCGGTAGGCACGCACCTCGCTGCGGGCCGGCGCACGGGCCGCCAGGTACCAGGTGCCGGCTTTCAACACCAGGCCCAGCGGCTCGACCGTGCGTTCACTCACAGCGGCCCAGCTTTCGTAGCGCATGGCGACGCGACGCTGCTGCCACACGGCGTGGGCCACGGCCTGCAAGTGCGGCGGCGGCGCGGCGCTGCGGAACCAGTCCACGGGGTCCAGGTGGAAACGCTGGGCGACCTGCTGCGCATCGCCACGCGCCTGGGGCGGCAGCGTGGCCAACAGCTTCAGCTGTGCGGCCGCCATGGCCTCGCCCAGGCCCAGCTCGGCGGCGGGGCCGGGCAAGCCCGCCATGAAGACGGCCTGCGCCTCGGGCGCGGTCAGGCCGGTGAGCTGGGTGCGCCAGCCTTCGCGCAGACAGATGCCGCCCGCGCGGCCGGTCTCGGCCCAGATCGGCACACCGGCGGCGCTGAGCTGATCGACGTCGCGGTAGACCGTGCGCAGCGACACCTGCAGCTCGCGCGCCAAGGTCGGCGCACTCAGCCGGCCGCGGGTCTGCAGCAGCATCAGGATGTTGAGCAAGCGGCTGGCGCGCATGGGTTTTCAGTGTCCTTTGCAGTGTCGCTCTAAATGCTGACATCAGGTGGCATGGTTAGACCAGCAAGATGCCCGGCATGGACCACACCCAAACGCCCAACGCCTTGCGCAACTGCAGCGTGATCGAACTGCGCCAGTACGAGATGCAGCCCGGCCGCCGCGGCGAGCTGATCACGCTGTTCGAACGCGAGTTCATCACCTCGCAAGAGGCCGTCGGCCTGCAGGTGCTGGGCATCTTCCGCGACGCTGACGCGCCGGACCGTTTTGTCTGGCTGCGCGGTTTTGCCGACATGGGCGCACGCCTGGCCGGGTTGCAAGCGTTCTACGGCGGATCGGTCTGGCAACAGCACCGCAGTGCCGCCAACGCCACCATGGTCGATTCCGACAACGTCTTGTTGCTGCAACCACTGGCAGACGAGTGGCCTGAGGGCAACACGGGCCAGTGGCACGCGCTGGTCTGCCCCTTGAGAGAGCCCTGGCTGGCCGCCGCAGTGTCTGAACTGCGCGCTGAACTGCCCACTGATGCCGCCTGGTTCACCACACACGCTGAGCCCAACAACTTCCCGCGCCTGCCCGTGCGAAGCGGCGCCTGGTTGCTGGCCCTGAGCCCGCGGCCTGTTGCGTTGCCCGAGGGCCTGCAAATTCATCTGGCTGGCGCGCCCACGCGGCTGCGCCTCTCGCCCACCGACCACTCACCCCTGCGTTGAAGGAGACCTTGCATGCACACCCAAGCCCCACCCGACTTCGACTTCCTGCGCGGCCGTTGGCAGGTGCGTCATCGCCGCCTGGTGACGCGCCTGGCCGGCTGCACCGATTGGGAGGTGTTCGACGGCCGGTCCGAACTGTGGCTGGTGATGGGCGGCGCCGGCACCGTCGACGACAACGTGATCGACCTGCCCAGCGGCAGCTACCGCGCGACGACGCTGCGCAGCTGGGACCCGGCCACGCAGAACTGGCAGATCTGGTGGCTGGACGCCCGCATGCCGACCGAGATAGGCACGCCGATGCGGGGCCGCTTCGAAGACGGCACCGGCACGTTCTATGCCGACGAGAGCTTCGAAGGCCGGCCCATCCGTGTGCGCTTCCTGTGGCTGCGCACACGCAGCGCCACGCCGCGCTGGGAGCAGGCCTTTTCCACCGACGGTGGTCAGACCTGGGAGACGAACTGGGAGATGGACTTCAGCCGCGCAGACGCTGCTGCCTGAGCCGCGGTCAGTGCGCGCGGCGGCGCATCACCAACCACGCCAGACCCGCGGCCGACAAGGCCAGCGTGCCAGGCGCGGACACCGGCGCCACGTAGTTGGTGAGCCGTGCGGTGTACGCATGCAGCACGCCCGGCAACAGTCCGTAGCCGCTGGCCAGCGTGGCGGCGGCGTTGTTGGCGGTGAAGAAGCAGTTGGCAGTCGTTCCAATGGGGCACTGGATGGACGACGCAAACGGGTCGGCGTCGCTCATGCGGTAGAAGACGTCGTACTGCGCACCGTCCGCGTTTTGGGTGACGCTGTAGTCGTTGTCGGTGCCGGCCAGGATGAGGAAGCTGCCGTCGGCCAGTTGCGGGCCGATGGCCAGGCCTTCCCACTTCTCGGGCGAGCGGTTGCCCAGGGCAGCCAAGGTGTTGGCATCCAGGTCCAGCACCTTGCCGACCTTGGTCACCGCGCCGGCGAAGTTGCCGCTGGCAGGCAGGTTGATGTTGCTCACGTCGACAGCGCCGGCCAGGTCGATTTCGTAGACGTTCTTGTCGGGGCTGGCCAGCGTCGCGCCCACGCCCACACCGCGGTTGTTGCGCTCGATGACCAGGAACTTGTCGTTGCCCAGCGCCTGAATGGAGGAGATGCCGCGGCCCTGGCCGCTGCTTTCCAGCTTGTAGGCGTACTGCGCCACCGCTTCGCCCGTGGCCATGTCGAATTTGACAATGCGGGTGTACTGGCCGCGCGTGGCGGTGGCGGTGTTGTAGCCGTCCTGGATGGTGCCGTTTTGCAGGACCGCGTAGGCGTACTTGCCGTCGGGGCTGATGGCCAGGCCTTCGAATCCACGGTTGGATTCGCGGCCGCTGGTCTGGCTGCCGGCCGCGGTGCCGGGCAGGGCGCTGTAGTTCACCGCGGAGCCCACCTTGGGCACCAGGTTGGCGGGCGGGGTGAAAGCGCGGATCTGCTCGCCGGCGCGGTTGAACAAACGCAGAGACGGACCGTATTCGTCGGACACCAGGATGTTGCCGGAACCGGGCACGATGACCATGCCTTCGGGGTCGAATGACCGGCCCAGCACGCTGGACGGCGTCGGCGCCAAGCCGTTCAAGGCCTGACCGCCGGACGTGAATTTCACCGTCTCGGCAATCTGGAAGTTGCTGATCGCGCCATTGGCGGCCACGTCCAAGGTGAAGCGCTGGGCACGGGTCTCGTAGCTCAGGGTGCCACCACCTGGACCACGGTCGGACACGCCCCACCACTCGTTGCGCAGGTTGTCGTAGTAGATGTCGGAGAAGAAGCCGACGCGGCGTTCCACAGCCGTGCCGCTGGACAGATCCTGCGTCGTGGCGTCGATGGCGATGCCATTGACGAAGGTGGTGGCGCCCACCACGCCGGCCTGGGCGGCGCTGGCCACCAGGGTCAGCACGGCGATGCTCAAAGCGGAACGAATGGCATTCATGGGGGCCTCTTGCCTGGTTGTCACAAAACCCGGCAGGGTAGGCCAGCTTGATGAAGCTTCCGTGACAGGGGGGGCCGTTCGAGGCCCGAACCGCCCCCTGATCAGGCGGTTTCCGCTTCCGCCGCCTCGATGAGCGACTGCAGTTCCAGCCAGCGTTCTTCCAGCATGGCGATCTCGGCTGCGCTGTGATTCAGGCTGCGGCCGAGTTCGGCCATGTCCGAGGCCGGCGTGTCCGGCTGCGACAGCCTGGCCTCGGCCTTGGCTCTTTCGGCGTTCAGGCCGGCCAGTCGTTTGTCGATGCCCGCCAGTTCGTTGCGCCAGGGGCGTGTGCGGTCGGCCAGCTTCTGCCGCGCCTGCGCCTTGGCCTTGCGGTCGTCGCGCGGGGCGCCTGGCGTGGCCACCGCGGGCGCCGCAGGGGCCTTGCCGGGTGCTGCAGCCTTGGCCGGCCGTTCGGGCGCCGCCAGGGGCAGGGCCCTGGGCGGTTCGGGCACAGGCTGGCCCTTGGCCGCTGCGCGGCTGACTTCCAGCAGCCACTTCTGGTAGTCGTCCAGGTCGCCGTCGAAAGGCTCGACGCGGCCGCGGGCGACCAGCCAGAATTCGTCGCAGACCTCGCGCAGCAGCGCGCGGTCGTGGCTGACCAACATCACGGTGCCTTCGAATTCGTTCAGCGCAATCGACAGCGCTTCGCGGGTGGTCAGGTCCAGGTGGTTGGTGGGCTCGTCCAGCAGCAGCAGGTTGGGGCGCTGCCAGACCAGCATGGCCAGCACCAGGCGCGCCTTTTCGCCGCCGCTCAGGCTGCCCACGGCCTGCGTGACCATGTCGCCGGTAAAGCGGAAGCGGCCCAGAAAGTCGCGCAGTTCCTGTTCACGCGCCTGCGGGCCTACGTCGCGCGCCAGGCGCACCATGTGCATCAACGGGCCGTCTTCCAGGCTCAGCACATCCAGTTCCTGCTGCGCGAAGTAGCCGATGACCAGGCCCTTGCCTTCGGTGGCCGTGCCAGCGAGAACCGGCAGCGACTTGGCGATGGTCTTCACCAACGTGGACTTGCCTTGGCCGTTGGCGCCCAGGATGCCGATGCGCTGCCCTGCCAGCACGCTGCGGCTGAAGTTCTGCACGATGGGCTTGTCGCCATAGCCGCAAGACAGGCTGTCGAAGGACAGCATGGGGTTGGGCAGGCTTTGCGGTTCACGAAATTCGAATTCGAAGTCGCTGCTGGTCAGGATGGGGGCCAGCTTTTCCATGCGCGCCAGCGCCTTGACGCGGCTCTGCGCCTGCTTGGCCTTGCTGGCCTTGGCCTTGAAGCGGTCGATGAAGCGCTGCAGGTGGGCCATGCGCTCCTGCTGCTTGCCGTAGGCCGCGGCGGCCTGCGTCAGGCGTTCGGCCCGCATCTCCTCGAAGGCGCTGTAGTTGCCGGTGTAGCGCGTCAGCGTGGCCTCGTCCAGGTGCACGATGACCCGGCAGATCGCGTCGAGGAATTCGCGGTCGTGGCTGATGATGATCAGCGTGCCGTCGAAGCGCTTGAGCCAGGCTTCCAGCCACACCAGCGCGTCGAGGTCCAGGTGGTTGGTCGGCTCGTCGAGCAGCAGGATCTCGGCCGGGGACATCAGCGCCCGCGCCAACTGCAGGCGCATGCGCCAGCCGCCGGAGAAGCTGTTCACCGGCGCATCGACCTGGCTGGTGCG
>JANOAM010000334.1:0-6740 GCA_031411215.1 Betaproteobacteria bacterium | reverse complement strand
TCAAACCAGTGAACCCTTTGTCATCACGCGGCGCTTCTTGGCGCCGCGCGCCATGGTCTTTGCCGCGCTGACGCAGGCCGAGCACCTGCGCCACTGGATGAGCCCGCCCGGCATGGAGATGAGCCACTGCAGCGTGGACGCACGTGTGGGCGGTGCCTTCCACTACGACATGCGCCCCAAGGGCGCACCGCCGGAGGCGCCGGGCATGTGGGGCAAGTGGACCTTCCGCGACTTGGTGCCGCCGACGCGCATCGTTGTGGTTGTGAACTTCAGCGACCCCGAAGGCGGTGCCACGCGCCACCCCATGGCGCCCATCTGGCCGCTGTACACGCTGTCCACCACCACGCTGAGCGACGTGGAGGGCGGCACGCTGATGCACCTGGACTGGCGGCCGCTGAACGCCAGTGCGGAAGAGGAAGCGCTGTTCGCCGCGTCGCACGCCGGCATGGCCATGGGCTGGGGCGGCACCATGGACAACCTGGACGCTTACCTCGTGCAGGTGCTCCAGGCTCAGTAGTCGTAGCGCAGCGACACGCCGACGTTGCGTGGCCTGATGGGATAGAACTCCGCGTAGAGCGTCGAGAAGCAGTGGGCGGCCGCCGACACGCCGCGCTTGTTGAGCGCGTTGTTGACGAAGGCCACCAGCTTGACGGCATGCCCGTTCAGGCTGGCGCGCAGGTCCACGGTTGAATAGCCCGGCAGCACGATGTCGGAGTCGATCTGCGCTGTTCATCCGGTGCATCCCCTATGCAAGCCCGGGCACGGAGAACGACCCGCTGGAGAGCTGCCAGTCCGTCGATTCGGCGCGGATCGTCCGCTCCATGGGCCCCGCTTCGACATCCGCGCCCGAGAGGGCCTGGTCCGCGCGCTGCGCACTCCTTCACGGCCAGAGGCTGCGCGCGTCCTGCGACCCCTGAATCAAGTGGCCCGGCTTCCTGCGATCCCCCCCTAGAGTGGGGAGGAGTGCTGCCACCCGATGCAGTACCGGAGGAAATTGAACCATGACCAAGCCCGCCACCGTGTTGGCCCCGAACTGGGCCCGCGGCCTGACCCAGGTGATCGCCCTTGTTTGCGCGTTTACTGCAGGGTCGGCGCAGGCCGCCGTCTACACCGGCGTGTGGGACCCGGCCTATGGCGCGCCCTTCACCAACCTGGGCTGGCGCGGCAGCGCGCACTACACGGTGCCCAACAGCTGCGAACCCACGGGCACGGCGGATGTGGACAACGCCACGGCCTGCGCGGGCGCCGCGGTGGTCACCAGCGCCGAGGTCGAGTTTTACGACGTCACGGCCGGTGGCCAGCCGACGCTCGCCACCCTGGTCTTCGACCCGCTGTCGCTGGTCATCGGCACGCTGCGCTACCTGGACGGCGAATTGGCGCAGCTCGTGACGTCCGCGTCCAATGTCGTCAACCCCGCTGTGAACCTGTCGGCGTTTGGGGTCGCGTCCACGGCCGGGTTCTTCCTGCAGTTCGCGCTGGACGGGCCGCACCTGGGCTGGATCGACTGCGGCCCAGAGTCCGACGGCTGCCAGCGTGGCTCCAACGACAGCGTCAACTTCGCGCCGCGCTTCGCGATCAGCCGTGTGACCACGGCTGTCCCCGAGCCCGGCTCGCTGTGGCTCAGTGGCCTGGCGCTGCTGGCCCTGTGCCGCTTGCGGCGCGCCAAGGTCTAGACCTTTGTTCTGACCGTCACGTTCTCCGGCGCCGCCAGCGCGGCGCTCACGGCGTCTTCGGTTTCCCATTCGCGGCCACTGCGGGCCGCGGCTTCCAGTTCCTGCGGGCTGAGGCCCGCGCCCAATGCCTGCAGGCGCTTCTGCCAGCGCGATTCATCCAGTGGCGAACGGCGCAGCTTCAGGCGCTGGCGGGCCTGGTCGGCCGCGGCTGCCAGCTTCAGCGCGGTGGCCGGGGCCCGTTCCAGCAGCAGCAACTGCGCCATGTCGTCCAGGCAGCCCAGCAACTGCGCCCGCATCTCGTGGGCCTGGAATTCACGCAGCGCCTGCTGCAGCCAGGGGCGTGCCGCGAGCGCATTGCCGGCTTCAAGTTCCAGCTTGCCCAGCCACCAGGTGGCGCTGGCTTCACCGCGTTTGTCGGCGGCTTCCTGGCAGACCAGCCGGGCGCGTTGCGCGGCCTGGCGCGCGCGGTCCAGGTGGCCGTCGCGCAGGTGCACTTCCGCGGCAGCCAGTTCACACTCAGCCTCCACCTCGCGGTTGGCCAGGCCCCGTGCGATGCCCAACGCACGTTCCAGGTCGCCCAGCGCGGCTTCGTTGTCGCCCGACCAGACGCGGATCTGGCCCAGGTGCAGCCAGCTGATGGCCACGCCGCGGTCGTCGCTGGCCAGGGCGAAAAGGTCCAGCGCTTCGGTTTCGCAGTCGGCTGCGCCTTCGGCGTCACCGGCCTGCAGCCGGGCCAGCGACAGGGTCGACAAGGTGGCGGCGATCTCGACCGGGTTGTCCAGTTCCCGGCGCAGCGCCAGGCAGGTCTGCAGCATCGCGCTGGCGGTTTCGTGGTCACCCTGGGTGCTGGCCAGCGCGGCGCCCGTGTACAGCGCCCAGGCTTGGGCCAAGCCTGATTGCTGCACGGGCGCCAGGGCCAGCGCGGCCTGCACCAGCTTGCGGCCCTCGCTGGCGTGGCCGCGCAGGATCCAGAAACCCGTCAGCGCCACGGCCAGCTTGACGGCGATCAGCGGGTCGGCGCCGCCGGCCAGCGAGCAGGCCGCAGCCGCCCGCAAGTTCTCCAGCTCGCCTTCCAGGCGGCGTGCCCAGCGCCCTTGTTCGGCGCCCAGCATGCCGCGCGCCGCGATCTTGGCCAGCGCGAAGTAGTGTTCGCAGTGGCGCGTGGCGGTGGCGCCTTGCGGGTCCAGCCCAGCCAGCTTCTCCGCAGCGTAGTCGCGCAAGGTGTCCAGCATGCGGTAGCGCGCAGTTCCGCCCTCGCTGTCGCGCGCGGCCAGTGACTTCTGCACCAGGGAGGCCAGCAAGTCGGGAACACGCGATTCGGTCAGGCCCGGGCTGGCAGCGACGTCCGTGCAGACGGCCTTGGCCGCCGCCAGGTCGAAGCCGCCTGAGAACACGGACAGGCGTGAGAACAGTTGCTGCTCCGTGCTCTCCAGCATGTCGTAGGACCAGTCCACCAGCGCACGCAGCGTCTGCTGGCGCTTCTGCAGCAGGCGGCTGCCACCGGCCAGCAGCTGGTAGCGGTCGTCCAGCCCGGCTCTTATCTCGGCCAGCGACAAGGTGCGCAAGCGCGCCGCGGCCAATTCGATGGCCAGCGGAATGCCTTCCAGCCGCCGCACCAGGTCGGTCAGCACGGCCGCGTCCTGCTCTTCGACCGAGAAGCCGGGCTGCTGGGCGCGCGCACGGTCCACGAACATGCGCACGGCCGGTGAGTGCAGCACCGTCTGCGAGCCGGCATCACGCTCGGGCAGCGCCAGCGGCAGGATGGGGTAGACCTGCTCGCCCGGAACGTCCAGCAACTCGCGGCTGGAGGCCAGCACCTGCACCAGTGGTGCGCTGTCCAGCATGGCGTCCACCAGTTCGGCGGCGGCGGCCACCACGTGTTCGCAGTTGTCCAGCACCACCAGCAGCCGGCGTGATTTCAACCAGGCGCAGACGGTGTCGACCAGTGCGCGGCCAGGTTCATCAAAGATCTCGAAGGTGCGGGCCACGGCGCCCACCACCAGGGCTGGGTCGGTGACCACCGACAGGTCCACGAACCAGGCGCCGTCGGTGTAACGCGGCAGCAGTTCGGTGGCGGCCTGCAGGGTCAGGCGTGTCTTGCCCAGGCCGCCCATGCCCAGCACGGTGACCAGGGGCGACGCGTCCAGAAGGGCCTTGATGTCGCGCAACTCGGATTCACGGCCGACAAAGCTGGTGCGCTGGCGTGGCAGGTTGTTGGGCGGCGTGGGTGTGGGGGCAGCCACCGCGGGCCGGGGTGGCTCGGTGGACAGCAGTGGCGCGCGCGCGGCCAGCCGGGTGGCTTGCAGGCCGTCCGCAGCCGCGACAGGCGCGTTGGCCGCATCGGGCACGCCGTCTGCCATCAGGCGCGTGCGGAACTCGGCCACGCTTTGCGGCCGGTGTTCGGGCCGCAGGGCCAGGGCCAGGTCAATGGCGGCCAGGAAGGAGTGCCTGAAGCGGTCGCCCGCCAGCTGCGTCAACGGGCGCAGGCGGTCGGCGATGACACGTTCCACCGAAGGCACGGGCCGCCGCCCGCTGATGGCGCCGTACAGCACGGCGGCCAGCGAAAAGATGTCGGTCCACGGCCCCTGAGCCATGTCGGGCGAATCGCCGTACTGCTCGATGGGTGCGTAGCCGGGTTTCAGCACCGCGGTGAGCGCGTGGGTCAGGTCGCCGATGACCCGCCGCGCCGCGCCAAAGTCCAGCAGCAGCGGGCCCGTGGCGGTGATCAGGATGTTGTCGGGCGCGATGTCGCGGTGGAAACACTGGTCCGCGTGCAGCACCTCCAGCGTGTCCAGCAGCGGCAGCAGCCAGGCGCAGACCTCGGCCTCGGTGGGCAGCCGGCCCAGCTCAGCAAGCACCTGGCGCAGCGTCGGCCCCTCGTAGAAGGGCATCACCATGTAGGCGGTGCCGTGCTCTTCCCAGAACTGGTGCACCTTGACCAGGGCCGGGTGGTTGAAGCGCGCCAGCAGCCGGGCTTCGTTGACGAAACTGCGCAGGGCCAGCGCAAAAGTGTCGGCGTAAGCGGCCGACTTGATCACCACGGTCAAACCGTCGCCGGCGCGTGCCGCCATCGCGGAAGGCAGGTATTCCTTGATGGCCACGTGGCGTTCCAGCGCCGCGTCGTAGGCGAGATAGACGATGCCGAAGCCGCCTTCGCCCAGCACACGGTCGATGCGGTAGTCGCGCAGCTGCGTGCCTGGCGGCAAGGTATGAGCAGGCGCGACGGCGTTGCCGCCCGTGGAGGGCTCGGCGCTCATGATGGTTTCATGCCGCCAGCGGCCGCGTGGATGGGCGCGCCGGTCAAGTCCGCCCGCTCACTTCGCGCCCGCTCCCTTGCGCCATTCAGCCGCCCACAGGCGCTGCAGTTCCTTGGCCACATCCTGCGGCGGGTTGCCCAGCAGGGTGTTGCGCCCGTTCTGAAAGACCAGCCCGTGCAGCACCGCGGCCTTGGGCGCCCACAGCAGCACCAGGTTGCTGTTGGCACAGTCATGCGGCTTGCAGGTGGCGGCCAGGGTGTATTCGGTGCCGGCCACCTTGACCTTGCGCAGTTCAGGCGCCGGGCCTTCCAGCCGGGCCAGCCAGCGGTCTTTGGCCGAAGGCCCCAGGGCCTCCAGGTAGGTGGCCTTGAAGCGCGGGTCGCCCAGCAGGTCCGGCGGGCCCAGGCGCACGGGTTGCGGCGCCCCTGCCAGCGCATTGCGGTTGGGGTCGCAGTGGCGCACGGTCTGGCCGATCACCCCGGGACCCAGCGGCGCCAGCGACTTCTCGCCACCTTCGATGCGTGCGAAGAGGCCCTTGGTGTTGTGCGTGAGCACCAGGGTCAAGCCGTCGCCGCCTTTCACCTCGCCATGCACGGTGGCCTTGTAGTCCAGCGAGACGGCCCCCGCGGGCGGGGTCTTGGACACCTTCAGCCGGTTGGCTTTGACGACCGCCTTGCCGCGTTCAATGTCCAGCACGTCGCCATACAGGCGGATCATGACCTTGCTCTTGTCGCCGCAGGCGTTGGAGAAGACACCACCCACCTGGCGGTCGGTGGCAGGGTCCAGCGCTGCCTGCGCGGAGCCGACGGCGCCGAACGCTGCGCAGGCCAGCACCATCAGGGCTGGCACAGGGCGGATCGCGTATCGGTTCGCATAGGGCATCGGACACTCCTGCGGGAACGGGTCAAGCCATTGTGGCAGCGGCACCGGACCGCGGCGACAATCACAGGCTCAGGAGAGCTACGCAACGTGACGCACATTCTTCAAAACCTGCCCGCCGGCCAGCGTGTCGGCATCGCCTTCAGCGGCGGCCTGGATACCAGCGCCGCCGTGCACTGGATGCGCGCCAAGGGCGCCATTCCCTGCGCCTACACAGCCAATCTGGGTCAGCCGGACGAAAGCGACTACGACGAGATCCCGCGCAAGGCGCTGGCCTATGGCGCCGACCTGGCACGCCTGGTGGACTGCCGCGCGCAACTGGTCGCCGAAGGCCTGGCCGCCATCCAGTGCAGCGCCTTCCACATCAGCACCGGCGGCGCCACCTACTTCAACACCACGCCGCTGGGCCGCGCCGTCACTGGCACCGCGCTGGTAGTGGCGATGCGTGACGACGGCGTCAACATCTGGGGCGACGGCAGCACCTACAAGGGCAACGACATCGAGCGCTTCTACCGCTACGGTCTGCTCGCCAACCCGTCCCTGCAGGTCTACAAGCCCTGGCTGGACCAGACCTTCATCGACGAACTGGGCGGGCGCAAGGAGATGAGCGAATACCTCATCGCCCAGGGCTTCGACTACAAGATGAGCGTCGAGAAGGCCTACAGCACCGACAGCAACATGCTGGGTGCCACGCACGAGGCCAAGGACCTGGAGTTCCTGAATTCCGGCATGCACATCGTCAAGCCCATCATGGGCGCGGCCTTCTGGCGCGACGAGGTGGAAGTGAAGCGTGAAACGGTGAGCGTGCGCTTCGAGGAAGGCACGCCGGTGGCGCTGAACGGCCGCAGCTTCGCCAGCCAGGTCGACCTCTTCATGGAAGCCAACGCCATCGGTGGCCGCCACGGCCTGGGCATGTGCGACCAGATCGAAA
>JANOAM010000333.1:0-15110 GCA_031411215.1 Betaproteobacteria bacterium | reverse complement strand
TGCGCGGGCTGGCTGGAATTGCTGTGCACACGCACGTCGGACAGGTCCATGCCTGACAAGGACTCGACACCGCCTTTCAGCGCGTCGGGCATGCCGGTCTGGTTGGGCTTCGCGGCCTTCGGCGCGGCGCCTTCGAAGCGGCCCTGCAGCGGTTCTTCTTCCTCGGCGCGTTGCGTGACGAAGCGGCCCTGCAACGGCTCTTCTTCTTCCACACGCTGGACGGCGAAGTGACCCTGCAGCAACTCTTCTTCCGGCCCGGCGCGCTGCGCGGTGGCGTCGGCCTTCATCTGCAGTTCTTCTTCCGGACCCGCACGCTGCGCCGTTGCGCTGCCAAAGGCGGATTCGATGCGGGCGCGCTGCGCGGTTTCGCGCAGGCTGCCAGCGCGCGCAGCCGTGGCGCCACTGCGCGCCTCACGCTGTGCCGCAGCGCGGCTGGTGTGCCCGGGTTGTGGAAGCGCGGTACGGGTCTTCATGGCAGTGCTCCTGTCAAAAAAGGGGATGTCACTCGGGTTGTCTCAAGGTGCGCCACAGGCCAAAGACCAGTGCGCACAGGATGACGCCGGCCAACAGCATGCTGGTCAGATCCGACTGCTGCAACAGCGGGTCGCAGGTCGCCAGGACGGCTCCCACCAGGGAGGTGATGAAAGCGCCGCCCAGCAGCACCAGCGCCACGGACCGGCCCAGCTCGCGCACGCGGCAGTTCCACAGGTACAGACTGGCCAGCAAGGCGCATCCCAGCACCAGGGCCTGCATGCTCAGGCGCAGCGGCACGCGCCACGGGCAGCCCCATTGGCAGATGGGGTCGCTCCAACGCGGCGCTGCACCATAGGTCTCGGCCATCAGCTTGCTGACCTCGCTGCCCTGACCCACACCTTCCACCGGCATGGGCCACAGGCCGACACCACCGTAGTTCCAGCGTGCATAGGCAAAGTCATCGTTCAAGGCGTCCTTGCCCGCGCCCAGCGGCAGCGTGGTGTCGCGCCGTGTCATCAGCACCGGCACGATGCTGTTGAGCAGCGCCACGCGGTCGTGGCCCCGGATGTTGCGGGAGTCGTCCAGCCGCGCGCGCAGCAGCTTCTTGAAGTCGCTGGTGGGGTCAGACAGCAGCACCAGGAAGTTGACCGTGATATCGGTGTGCACCGGGCGTTCGCCACTGCGGTCCTGCACCAGGCTCAAGCGCAAGTCTTCGATCTGCTTCTTGTTGAGCACACGTTCGGATTCCTCCAGCAAGCTCCACAAGCGGTCCAGACCGAAGACACCGTCGGCCTGCACCAGATGGTCCGGCACCACGATGTTCAGCCGGTAGGGCCTGTCGGCCCGCGGCGCCGTGGCCACGTCGGCCTTGGAACCGGACGGCGTGGGCGTGCCGCCGGCCGAACCGGTGCGGCGCATCTGCTGCATCACCGCGCGCGCGAAGCTGTCCAGGAAACGTCCGTAGCGTTCACGGTCCCCGCTCTTGTCCGACTCCAGCGTGTCCTCAAAGAAGATGGTCAGGCCTTCAAAGGCCCAGTCCGGGTCGCGCCAGCCCTTGATCAGGAAGCCTTGCCACCAGGCGGTGCTGTCCACCAGCTTGGTCTGCAACTGCTTCCAGGCCTGCGCGGCGGCGCTGGCGGCCAATTCGTCGACCCGCTTGTCGGTGGCACCGTGCAGCAGCGCCCAGTCACGCCGGTGCAGCCCCAGATCCACCTTCACGCCGTACTGGCGGGCGGCGCGCACAAAGGCCAGTGGCTGCGCTGCGCCGTTGGGCTCGGCCAGGCGGACGGATCCGTTGTCGTCCAGTTCGGCACCCAGCCAGGTGACGCGCGAAAACAGGCTGAAGTTGACCTGCTGCGCTTCCTTGGCACCGTGCCAGTAGGCGAACAGGCCCATCGCCTCGTCTGTGGTGTCGGGGCGGCACAGGCAGGCGCGGGCCGGCGGCGCAGGCGGCGCCAGCGCCAATGGGGTTGCCTTGTAGAACGGGCGCTCCTTTTCGGCCTTCTGCACGACCTCGCGCGCCAGGTCTGCCGTCAACAGTTCGTCGTAGAACTCGGCCAGCGGCTTGTCCTTGTGCTTGCCCTTGGCGGCCGCAGGCTTGCCTGCCGGGCCACTGGCTGCGCCGGCCGTGGGCGCGGAGGACATCGACGGCAAAGTCGATGGTGCGGTCGCTGGCTTGCCTTCGGCCAGCGCCCTGGCGTCGCGCAGCAACGCCACCGCTCGGCGGCTGGCCTGCGGGTGCAGGGCGGGGATGGACTGGCGCCCTTCCGCCGCTTCCAGCGCGCTTTTGCGCGGCGGGCAGGTGTCGTCGATGGACTTGTCCAGCAGCTTGGCCACCGCCCGCACATGGAAGCGGAAGTAGTCGCAGACGCTGGCTTGCAGGGCGTGACGCAGCAGCGCCTCGGTGGGGAATTCGCGGTCCTGCAACGGGCCCAGGATGGCTTTGAGCTGGTCCTCCGTCGGCACCCGGACCGGCAGGCCCCCTTGCTCAGCCTTGTCCGCCGCCTTTTGCTCGTCTTCGGTCCACACCGAGAGTTCAGCAATGTCCTTTTCGGTCAGCAACCACACGCGTGGCACACCGGGCGGCAGGTCGGGTTTCAGCGTCGCGCTGGTGGGAGGCATGCTGACCAGCGGCCCCTGCGGTTTGGCCACCACGGGGCCGCGCACGCGGATCAAGTAGCGCTGCTCGGTCGCGCGGTTGGCGTCTTCCAGGCGCAGCACAAAGGGGTAGTCGTCAACCACCGTGGGCGTGCCGGACAGGAAGCCCTTGTCGTTGATGGCCATGCCAGACGGCAACTTGTCCGGGTCAAAGAGCAGCTTGAAGGGCAGCTTGCCGGCCCTCACCAAGTCCATGCCCTTCCAGGCCTTGTCGACCTGCAACTGCACCAACTGCAGGCGGTTGTAGATGAGGTCGGCGCCGGATGCGGCAGACGCTGCTGAAGTCACGGCGGCGGCCGATGCAGCGGACGCCGCCAAAGCCGGCGCAGGTGTCGCAACAGGCGGCGCCGGCTGCGCCCCCGGCGTGCCCGGCAAAGCCGGAAGCAACGCGGCCAGCAGGCCCACGCAGAGCAGCCGGCGCAATCGCGTGCAACGACGGCAGGTGGGCTGGCGGGGGCGAGTCCAGAAACTCATGTCTGCACCGTGCGCCCTTCCTTGCGCAGCTCCTTGGCCACGCCCGTCAGCAGGTCGGCCAGGGTCATGCATTCACGCCCGGCCTGCAACGCACTGATGGCCGCGGCACGCACCACGTTGGCAATGGCGCCACCCGACAGTTCGTGCTGTTCGGCCAGCTTGCGCAGGTCCAGCCCCGGGGCCAGACGGCCGGTGTGGCGCAGCATGCCTTCCCACAGGCGCAGGCGCTGGTCCGCGTCGGGCATGGGGAAGTGCACCAGGGACTGGAAGCGCCGCGCAAAGGCTTCGTCGATGTTGCCCTTCAGATTCGTGGCCAGGATCACCGTGCCAGGGAAGTCCTCCACGCGCTGCAAGAGATAACTCACTTCCTGGTTGGCATAGCGGTCGTTGCTGCTGCTGGTGCTGGTGCGCTTGCCAAAGAGTGCGTCGGCCTCGTCGAAGAACAGGATCCAGCGCCGGTTGTGCGCCAGGTCGAAAACACGGCCCAGGTTCTTCTCGGTTTCGCCGATGTACTTGCTGACCACCATGCTCAGGTCGATGCGGTAGACATCCGCACCGGCCGCCTGGCCGATGAGCGTGGCCGTCAGTGTCTTGCCCGTGCCCGGCGGGCCGAAGAAGAGGCTGCGGTAGCCGGGCTTGACGGCCTTGCGCAGCTGCCAGCCGTCCAGCAGCGTGTCGCCGTGGTTGAGCCAGGTGGTGATGGCGCTGACATCGTCCATCACGTCCGGGCCCAGCACCAGGTCGCCCCAGTTCAGCGCGGTGGTGATCAGGTGCGCCGGGAAGTTGCTGCTGAAGTCGGGCTTGTGCGGCTGGCCGGTGGTGAGCAGCTCGCGGAACTCGGGCTGCAATTGCAGGCTGGCCGCCAGCGGCGGTTCACCGGGCGCGTCGTGGTCGAAGGCCAGGATGCCTTTGCGTTGCAGCCAGTGCGCCGCGTCAAAAAGCCGCAACGCAGAGAAGCGCCTTGTCAGGTCTTCACCGGCCAGCAGGAACACGGCTGTCTCACAGGTGGGCAGGAAACCGCCATGCGTCTTGCCCTTGGTGCCGCCAAATTCCGTGTAGCCGCGGTCCAGGTTGCGGTTGCGCACGAACAGCGTGTCCAGCAGTTGCGGACGCACGTGCGGGGCCAGCGACAGCACCAGCAGCAGGCGCTCGTCAAAGCCCCACTCCGTGCCGCCTACCAACCGCGCATAGGCGCTGCCGTCGTCCGGTTGGGGCGGTGGCAGGTCACGCACGTCGGCCACGTCGCAAGGCTGGCCGAAGTGCAGGCACAGGCGAGCCTGCAGCACGCGGTCCAGCCACGCGAGTTCGCGGTCCAGCAGAGACTCACCGCCAGTTGACATGCAAGACCTCGGGCATCCAGGGGAACTTGATCGTGCTGTAGCCCCAGGGCAGGCGGTCCAGCAGCATGTCGAAGGTCTGCGGCGGCACGTGCAGCTGCCAGGCCTCATCCGCATGTTCCAGCCGGCCTTCGCGCAGCAGGAAGGTCTGACGCAGGCCGGCGGGGCTGGTGTGGCCCAGGGCGGACCAGTGGGCGATCATGGCCGCCAGCAGACCGTCGGCGGCCTCGCGTTCGGCCGCAGTCAGGTCCACGGACGGTGGCACGGGTGTGTCCAGCGCCAGGCCGCAGAGCAGCTTGTTCAACGCCATTTCGGGTTCCGGCGCGGCAGCCTCGCCACTCACCAGGTACTGCAGCAGCAGCGTGGCGCGCTGCGCGGCTTCCACGTCCACGAAGGCCTTGTCCTGCGCCAGCTTCAAGAGCGTGAAGAGGCGCTGCAGGTAGGGCCCGGCCAGCACCAGGCCGGCGTTGCCTATGAACACCGGTTCGCCTGCGCCCGGTGGCTGCCAGGGCAGCACCAGCGGGGGCGTGGCCATCACGTGTGGTGGAGTGGGCGCGGACGTCGGCAAGCCCGCCAGCCTCCGCAAGGCCTGCGCCGTGCGTTGCAGCAAGCCCGGACCGTTGAAGCTGCGGTCTTCCTGGAACAGTTCACGCAGCACCGCGCGCGCCACCGCAGCCCAGCCGCGCTGCGGCGGTGTGGGCAAGGCTTGAAGCGCGGGCCACACTTGCTCAAGCGCTTGGGCATCGGCCGGACGCAGCCAGGTCAGGGCCTGGCGCAGCTCTTCGGGGCTCAGCAGGACTGACAGGCGTTCCGCCGCCAGCGGCGACTCCAGCTCACGCGCCAAGGCCGCCCGCATGCGGCTGTCGTTGGCACGCAGCAGCGCCTGCCATGTGGCGCGCGCCTGGCCGCTGTCTGGCGCGCTGCCCGCACTGCCCGTGCTGGCCCGCAGGTGAGCAAACGTGGCCGCCAGCAAGCCCGCCGCGGGTTGGTCGGCGGCACTGGGCGGCTGCGCGATGGGCACCGGCGCCATGCGTGTCAGCCAGGGCGCCAAGGTGTCGGCCGGCAGACCGTAGGCCAGCGCCTGCGCCTGCAGCCGCCGCGCCAGCACGGGCACGGTGATCTGCAGCTGCCAGGCGGCCTGCTCCAGCAGGGCGCCCAGCAGGTCGGCCAGGCGCAGCGTGGGCGGGCTGGACGCGCTGCCGGGCGGGCTGTGCGGCAAGCTGCACAGCAGCTGTTCGGCCAGCAGCAGACGAGCCGCGTCGGCGGACTGCAGCCGCGTCGTGCCAGTGGATGTGCCGACGGATGTGCTGGCGGATGTGCTGGCGGCCCCACCCGCAAAGGTGCCGCTCATTTCCAAGGTCAGCAGCCGCAGCAGCGCCGCACCTTCACGCGCGGCGCCGGGCAGGTACAGCGCCAGCAGCGTCTCCACCAGGGCGGGCTGCAGCTGGACCGCCAGTGCGCGGCGTGTGCTGCTGCGCTGCGTCTGGCTGCGCAGCCAGCGCCGGGCCTGTTCTGCGGGACCGCGCAGCAGGGCTTGCAGGCTGGGTGCGGCAGCGCCAGCCGCCTCACCATCGGCCTCGCTCGCCGGGTCCACCAGGTCCGCTTCACGCCGCATCTGCGGGCTGCGGGCCAGCACCTCGGCCGCCCGCGTGAACAGGGCCGACAGCTCCGCGCCGGATGCGGAAGTCGCGGCCTGCGCGGCCAGCCGCGTGGGCAAAAGACCGCGCCAGGCCGACAGGTGCAGCAGCAGGCCGCGCAGCGCCTCAGCGGCCGCCGGCAGGCCCGGTTGGCCGGACTGTGAGGGCGGCGCGGACAGCACCCAGGCCAGCACGGCGTCGCGCCAGTCCACCGCCACATGCGGGCCGGCGCCACGCGACAGCTGTTCGGCTGCACGCGCCAGTTGCGGCGCGTCCCGCAGCAGCAAGGCCAGCAGGTCACCCCAGGCGGCGGCTGGCAACCAGCCCAGCACCCGCTGGCGTTCACGCGCGCTGCCCAGGGTCTGGCGCAGCAGGGCGCGCAGCGCGGCGGGTTCGGACTGGCGCAGCGTCTGCCAATCGCTGGCCACGGCGTCCCAGGCGCCCGCGGGGGCAGCCGCCAACGCGTCGGCCAGGCGCAGCAGCAGTGCACGGTGGCGCTGCTGGCCCAGCGCCTGGGCCGCGGGCAGGGCCGCGGACTCCGCCGGAACCGTCGCCGCGAACAGATCGGCCAGCGCCGGCGCACCACCCAGGCTGGCGTGTTCCGCAGCACGGCGCGCCAGCAGTGCGGGGCTGTCGTCCTGTGCACGGGCCAGCACCTGGACCAGGTGGGTCAGCGCGGACGCTGCACTGCTGGCGCCGCCCCACAGCAGCGCCGACAGGGCCTGCGCGCGCAAGGCCGCGGCGCCGCTGGCGTGGCGTGCCACGGCAGCCAGCTGCAGCAGGCCCTGTTGCAACAGGGCCGCATCCGCCGCCGGCAGGAAACGCTGCAGCAGCCACAACCAGGCGGCGGGCGACAGGCCGTTCAGCAGCCCCGGCAGCTCCGCCGGCGCGGCACGGCCCTTGCCCCAGCTGCGCGCCAGGTGCAGGCGCAAGGCGGCCGGCTGTGCCAGGGCCGCGTCGGCCGACAGCGCGGACAGCGCCTCCGCTGCCGCGCCGGCGGGCAGGCTGGCGGGTGCCGCGGCGGCCGCAGGCAGCCAGCGCCGCCAGGCGGCTTGCCGCGAGCGTTGCGCCGCGTCGACGGGTTCGGCTTGCAGAGCTTGCAGCAACTCGTCCGGGCTGCGCAGCCGCTGCAGGGCCACAGCGCGCCACCAGGCCGCCACCAGGGCCTGCGGGGTGACGAACGCCGGCTGGGTGGCGTGCATCAGTTCCAGCGCCCATTGCACACGCTGCGCGGGGTCGCAGGGTGCGGCGCCACCCTGCCAGGCCAGGGGCAGGGGGTCAAAGGCCAACGCGGCCAGCGCTGCGGACACCTCGGGTGCGTGGGCCGCGCCCAGGGCCTGGGCCAGCTGCGCGGCGAAGGCGTCGCGCGACAGACGTGCCGCCTGTTCGCGCCGGGTGGACCAGGACGCGGACTTTGACAGCGCGCCGGACATTGAGCCGGGCGCTGCTGCAGAGTGTGACCCAGCCTCTGCGGCCGGCTGCCCGCCAGACACAGGACCTTCTGCCGCATCGGCACCCGCCCAGGCAGCGATCAGCGGCCCGGCCGTCTGGTGTGTCATGCCATGGGACGCCGCGCCCGCGTGCGCCGGTGCCAGCAGCTCGCACAGCAGGCGCCCCCAGGCTTCGTGCCGCGCCGTACCGGCCAGGCCTTCAGCACGCAGCGCGGCCTCCAGCTGGGCGGCTTCGGCCCGCGGCAGCCACAGGGCTGCAACCTGCAACAGCAGCGCCTGCGGCCACTGCTCGGCCATGCGGCGGCGCACACGCGCCTGCACACCCTGGCCGCGCAGCAACTGGCGCAAGGCATCGGGCTCATCGGCCAGCAGGCGGGACCACAGCGCCAGCAGTTCAGTGGGGTCTTCGTCACCGGCCGGTGCGGCGTCGTCGCCCAGCAAGGCTTTGAGACGGCGCAGCGCGGCGCGTTGCGCCGGCGGCGGGCGGCGCGCCGGCACACGCAGCGCACTCGTCTCGGCGGCACGGCGCAGGGCCGCGGTGTCAGATGCGCGCCGCGCGGTGATGACGGTGGCGGGCGGTGCCAGCGCCCTGCCGGACGGGCTGTCCAGCGCACGCTGGATGTCACTCCATTCGGCGGGCAGCTGCCAGGCCAGGCGCTGACGCAGGCTGGCGTCCAGGCTCTGCGTGCGCAGCCAGTTCAGCAGGGCGGCCGGGTCGCGCTGCCACCACACACGGGCCAACGCGGTGGGGTCGGTGGCGGGTGCGGCGTGCCAGGGCAGCTGGCCATGGCGCAGGTAGTGGCACAGGGTGTCCAGATCGGACTCTTTTGCGCTGCGCCATTGCGGTGTCTTGGTACGGTCGCTGCCGCCGCCACGCTCATCGCCGAAGGCGCTGCTGGCCAATGACGGCCTTCCCAGGTCCGACAACGCGTCCTGCACCGCCTGCCGCAGGCGTGCGGCCCAGGCCTCTTCGTCGGCGTCGGCGGGCAGCCAGCCCAGGTCCAGTTCCAGCGTCGGCAGGCGCAGCACGGTGTCGTGCCCCAAGGCGCGGCCGAACTCTTCGTCCAGCACCCGCAGGGCCAGACCTTGCGCGAAGGCCGCCAGGCGCTCCTGCGCGTCAAAGGCCTGGTCTTCGCTGTCGAAGTCGACTTGCAGGCACAGCTCCTGCACGACGTGGGCAGCGCTCATGGAGCCGGGCTCATTGGGCAGCGCTCATGAAGATGCCCCGCCAGGTGGCGTCAACAGCACCAGAACGGCGGCGGCGGCGCGGTCCAGCTGCTCTGCGCGCCCGTCCGTGGCGCGGCGCAGCCAGAGGCGGCGGCAGACCAGCCAGCGGCGGTAGGCGGCCTCAAAGGCCTGCAACGCCGTCAGGTCCAGCCAGACCACACGGGGCACCAGGTGCGCCGGGCAGTTCAGGCGCAGCGTCTCTTCGGCCAGCACGCGGAAGTCCGGTGAGGCCGTGCGCAGCGTCCAGTCCGGGAACACGGCCGTCAAGCGCAGCACCTGGTCTCCTTGCGGCGGGCACCAGCGCGGGTCGGCTGCAGCGGCAGCGGCCGTGCCCGAGCTGTGCACGGGCCGCAGCAGCACGTGTTCCACCAGGTGCAGGCCTTCGCAGGCCGCGTGTGCGCTGAGCAAGCTGCTGCGCAGGCGGTGGGCAGCTGACCGGGCCTGGGCCGCGGTCTTGAAGTCACCCAGCGGCCACCAGGCTGCGGGCCCGCTTTCATCGGGGCCCAGGAACAGGCGGTGCAGGCCACCCGCGGCCACGGGCAGCAGGCGGTAGCGGTCATGCCCCAGGGCCGCGCGCCACTGCAGCGGGTTCAGCACCCGAGTCGTGTCCGGCACACGGGCCGGCGTGGCGGGCACGTCCAGCAGGCTGGGCAGGCTCAGCACCTCGGCATGGGCCAGCGCCTCCTGGTCTTGTGCCGGCAGCACACGCGACCGCGGGCCCAGCGCCCAGCCGTGGCGGGCCAAGCCGGCGCTGAGCGGCCGCGCGTGCACCTGCTCGAACCCCAGCAGCAGGCCCAGGCGCCGCGCCAGACCGCTGGTGTTGTGCGCGTCACCGCCGCTGCGCCAGCGCCAGGCCATGCGCCGGTCGTCAAAGCCGCCGGCGCGCTGGCGCGCCAGCAGCACCACGTCCTTCAGCCACGCGGCCTTGTTGCGCACCAGCAGTGCGTCCAGTTCAGGGGTGGCCAGGTGCGCGCAATGCAGGCGCATGGCGTGCTGCGGCAGGTCTTCGCCATGCAGGGCCAGCAGGTGGTCCAGCAGGCGCAGCTTGCGTTTGGCAGAACTGTCCAGCGGACGCAGCACCGCGTCCTCGAAGCCAGGCTCTTCCCTGTCCAGCAGATCATTCAGCCCGGGCACGTGCTTCGGACCCAGCACCTGCCACCACTGGGTCTTGCGGCCACCGCCCCTGGCGGAGAAGAGCTCGTGCACATGCGACAGCTGGGCCAGGCCGTTGGCCAGTACCTGGTCGAACAGCATCAGGTAGGCCTGCAGCTGCAGCGCACGAGCCTGGCGTTCCTTGCCGTAGCTGTCCGGCACGCCATGCACGCCCACGCCGTAGACGGCGGGGAAGTGGTGCTGCACCGACAAGTAGTCGGCAGGCGGCCGGTAGCGGCCCGTGGGCAGGCGCGCGCGCTCTTCGTCCTGCAGCGTGTGCGCCGCCAGCAGGCGCTGGCCGCGTGCGTTGGCGCGCAGGTCCTGCACGCGGCGCCACAGCTCGGCCGCGTCTACCGGCAGGTCATGCGTACGCCGCTGCAGCTTCACACGCAACGGCCGCAGGTGGGCGGGCACCAGGTGCTCCTTCGGTGCTGCGGCGCCGCCAGGCACCTGCAGGCGCAGGGCCCAGCCCTCACCGCCCCAAGCCGTGAGGCTGCGCACGTTGGTGCCGTCGTGCAGCAGCAGGCTCAGGTCCAGCACCGCTTTGACCCCGGGCACCTTGGCCAATTCGCGCGAGATGTCGTCGATGTAGAGCATCTCGACCGCATCGTCGTGGCTGCCGTCGCCGGGCGCCGTGTCGGCGTGGCCGCGGTGCTCGGCCACTGTGAAACCGTGTTCAGCCACGGGGCCGTCATGCAACTGCTCCAGCGTGAAGCCGCGTTCGTGCAGCTCACGCCGGCTGGACAGGTGCACCGCGCGGTCCACCACGCCGGCGGCGTGGTGGAAGACCTCGGCCAGGACCTCGGCCGGGTCGGCCGAGCCGGACACTTCCAGCGTCGCACACAGGGCGCACAAGCGGTCTTCGACGCGGCCGACCCACGGCGCCAGGTCTTCGCCCAGCGGCCGTTCTGCACGCCAGGCCCGCTGCACGGAAGCCACCGGGTCGGGTGCGCCGGCGGGCAGGTGCGGGCTGGGCTTGACCTGCAGGCGCAGCACACCGGGCTGCGTGCGGTCAGGCAGCAGGCGCACGTCGTCCAGGCCAGCGACACGGTCCAGCAAGCGGCGGCGGTGGTCGGCCAGCGTGGTGGCGTGGCAAGGCAACGCCTGCTGCGGCGGGTGCAGCGCCAGGGACTCGAAGTCCAGCTGGCCGGAAGGACCGGTGAGCAGGTCCGCCACCGGGAATTCGCTGCGGTAGGCCAACTCTGAAATGGCGTAGCACAGCACCTCCAGCATGGTGATGCCAGGGTCGTGCAGGTTGTGGTCGGTCCAGACGTGGCCGCTGGTCTGCTGCAGGCTGTTGAGGCCCAGCGCACGCAGGCGTTCAAAGCCGGTGCCGCGCGTCTGGCGCGTGCGGCGGCTGATCGTGGTGGCGGCGGGCAGGCTCATGTCAGCGCTTCTGGCCGGCGGGCCGGCAGGGCCAGAGTTCGGTCACATGGGTTTCGATGGGCACTGCACCGCCGTAGTCGCAGGACGTGCTGACCACCAGGTCGTAGGTGCCGGCTTCACTGCCGGGCTGCCAGCGCAGGTCCAGCCGGTCACAGCCTTCGCCGTACCAGGCGTCCACACAACGGATGCGGTTGCGACGCCTGAACAGCGGGCGCAGCCAGTCCAACCACAGCGGCCATTCCTTTTCGATGCGGCCGGCGTGCACCGCCACGGCGTGCAGCAGCGCGGCACGTTTGCCGTCGCCGTTGCGCACCGAGGCCACCACCTCAAACGCATTGCAGCCCGTCAAGCCAGCCACCAGCACGTGCGGCTTGCCGTTGGCCACGGGCTGCGACAGCGTCGGCTTTGGCGTGGTGCCCACACGCCCCGTTGAAGCCACGATGCCACCCACGTGCAGTGTGTGCTCGGGGTCGGCCAGGGCCACGCCCACACACTGGTCCGAGTCCAATGTCAGCAAGGCTGTCACCGGTTCGCGCGAACGCCCACCGGCGCGGCCAAAGACCAGCCGGTCGCCGGTAGCCGCATGTTCGATCTGCCACAGCGGCGTCTGCTGCTGGTCACGGCGGTAGAACGTGACCAGGCGCTCGCTGGTGACGGCGCTGGTGATCTGCAGGCCATGGTCGACGGACTTGCGGAAGCCTTCGTCGTCCATGTGCAGCATGGAATCGATCAGGCCTTCAAAGTCCTGCTGGCGCGGCAGCTTGCCGGCCTTGAACAGGCTCTTCAGCGAATCACGTGTGCCGCCGCTCACTGAATCACTCCCATCGCCAGCGCGCCGTCAGCGGCCACGACCAGGGTCTCGCCCACGGCCAGTTCGGTGACACCGCTGGTCTTGGGCAGCGGGCTGCCCTGGTGGTCTTCCAACTCGACCAGGTGGGTGTCCAGCGGCAGCACCACGCCCCAGGGGTGGCGGGCATGCAGCTGGTCGCGGTGCGGCGTGTCGTGGCGCGCGGTGTCGTCGTAGTGGTGGCTGCCGTCGTCGTCACGCACCACATGCAGCAGCGACAGGCCGGAGACACCCGCCACACCCGGCACACGGCGCACCTGGGCCTGCACGTCTTCGCAGCGCAGTTGCCAGCCGAAGCGCGGGCCGAAGCCGGCGTCGTGCCAGGGTGAGAGGTATTCGATCAGCACGCGGTTGATGAGCCGCCGCGTGGCACCGGGCTGGGCCTGCGGTTGCAGCTGCACACGGCAGCGCACCTGGACCCGTTCGTAGCTGACGTTGCGCACCTGCAGCTGCACAAAGGGCGACGCGCGCTCCTGCAGCAGCCGGCGTATGCGCTGCAGCGCCAGCGTGTCCAGCTGCAGCACCTGCGTACCCATGTCTGGCGCGTTGCGGCGCGCGGCAGGCAGCACGGCCACCAGCACCTGGCCCGCCGACAGGCCCGCGGCCGGGGCCATGAAGCAGCGTGCCTTGTAGACCTCGGGCGCGTGGGCCAGCACCAGGCGTTCGTAGTCCCAGGCCAGGCTGGCGCGGTTCTTGTGGCGCAAGCGCTCGGCCGCACGCAGGCGCAGCTGCGCGGCGTCTTCAGCGGCCTGCAGGCCGGTGGCCGCTTCGGGTTGCAGCACACCGGCCAGGCCGGGCACGGGCGTGTCGGTTTGCGTGATGCAGCCGGGCGGCAGGGGCTGGCCCAGGGCCGCACTTTCGGCGGCAGCCTCGGGCAAATCGGGCAACACGCGCGCCAGCCGCATCCCATGCGCATGCACGCAGATCAACCGGGCCGTGGCCTGCAGGTCGCGCCGGCCCGACACGCGCAGCCAGAACAGGCCGCGGTCCAGCACCGCGTTGTCGCGGCTGGCGCCGCGCGGCAAGTCCAGCTTGACCAGGCCGGTGGTCAAGAGGCCGAAGGTGGTGTCCGACAGCACGTGGTGGTGGTCCAGCGGCTGCCACTGGTCCTGCGCCAGGAAGGACCAGCTGACCTGCGCGCGGCCGGCGTCGCCCGCCAGCGTGGCGGCACCTTGCGGCTGCATCTGGAACAGCAGGGTCAGCGGGCCTGACAAGCCTTCTTCATCCTCAGGCAGTTCGATGCCTATGAACAGATTGCCCTCAGCCGCCAGCTCGGGCAGCACACCGGGCGCGCGGCCATTGCGCGCGCGCTGCAACGGCGCCACGCCGAAGGGGTGGATGTGCAGCAGCTGTTCGCGCGTGGCCGCGTCGCCGTCGCCAGGCACGGCAATCGGGGCCATGGGGTCCAGCGTGGTGCTGGCGGCGTAGTGCAGGCGCAGCGACTGCAGTTCCGGCGTGTAGGGTGGCGGCGGCAGCGTCGTGCGGTTGCGACGCCAGGTGCTGGACCGCGTGCGTGTGCTGACGGCGTCGGACAGCAAGGTCGCATAGGCGGCGTGGCCAAAGGCGCCGGGCGGGTGGTTGATTTGCAGGCGCAGCAGGCCGTCACGCACGTCCGCGCCCTGGTCCAGCGGCACCGCGCTGGCGTGGGCGTTTTCGCGCACCGACAGGCCATCCACCACGACCTGGCGCCGCGCCGGTGTGCGGCCTTCGGCGTCGGGCGGGTCAAAGAGGCTTTCGTGAGCGGAAGCGCCGCCGCAGGGCCGCCACAGGCCGTCACGCAGCAGCGACATCGCGACCGTGTAGGGGCCGCCCGCTTGCTGTGGCCCGTAGGACTCGTAGTGCGCCGCCAGGCCCTTGGTGGGCAGGCCACTCCATTCAAACGTCAGGCTCAGCGCGTCCAGGTTCTTGGCCGCGGCCTCGGGCGCGCCCAGCACCAGGGCCGTGGCCGTGCTGGGCAGCGGGCCGAAGGGCGCGAACACCTTGCTGGCGTCCAGCGGGCCCAGGTTGTTGTGCAGCACCAGTTCCCGCACACCCGCCACCTGCACCGACAGCAGCACACGCGCCAGCGCGGCGTGTTCCAGCAGCGACAGCGGGTGGATGCGCGCCCGCGGGCTGACCTGCAGCTTCAGCAGTGGCAGCCTTGTCGCCCATTGCCGGCCGTGCACCGCCGGGTCGCAAGCGCACACGGGCGGGTCTTCCTGCGTCAGCTGCACCACCAGGCGCAGGCCGGACTGGCCGGGTCTGGGCATGTCCAGCTGCACACGCCGCGCGGGCAGCCAACCGGCGGGTTCGGTCAAGGTCAGTTCGAAGAGGTCACCCACCACACGGTGGAACTCCATCTGACGGAACAGCGGCGTGTCTTCGACCGTGCCCAGCAGCGGCGCCAGGCTGCCATAGGGCATGCCGTGACGGGTCAACTGGCGCAGCAACTGGCCGCGTTGGCTGTCATCCAGCACCACGGTGCTGTCCAGCAGCCAGCGTGCGTAGAGCTGGCCGGCCGCACAGCGGAAGACGCCCGCGCTGCGCGTCTTCAGCACCACGCGCAGCAGCGCGTCCAGCGCCGTGCCGGGCCAATCCAGTTGCAGGTCCAGGTGGATGCGGCGCTGGCCTTCCTTCATCAGCAGCACGGGTGACGCGATGACCAGGCCCAACGGCGCGTCATGGCTGTCGGCACCGCCGCCGAAGGCCGGCACCGGTGCGGCGCCGGGCTCCGGCAGGCCCAGGTCCTGCGCCCGCACGGCATAGACGTAGCCCAGGTCGTGTTCGGGCTGCACATCGGGTGAGCGTTCCAGGCGCAGCGTGGCCAAGGCCGCAACACGTGCGCGGGTCACGTCCAGGGCTTCTTCGGCGCGGAACTTCAGCGGCTGGCCCGCAGCGTCCTTGCCGGCCAGGAACAGGGCGCCAGCGGCCACCGTCACCGGGTCGGCGCGGCGCGGGTCGGCCTGCAGGGCCACGTGCACGCGGTCGG
>JANOAM010000332.1:0-2813 GCA_031411215.1 Betaproteobacteria bacterium | reverse complement strand
CAAAGGGCGCGCCCGCGAACTTGGCCAGCGGCGGCATGCCGCCCGTGGCCACTTCCAGCGGGAAGGTGGCGGCGTTGGCCAGCGCGCGGCCGGTTTCGTCCTTGAAGCCGGCGGGCAGCACGATTCGAAAGCGCGTGTTCTCCGGCAGCGGGGCCGCGAAGCGTGCGTCGGCCAGCGTGGCGCTGCGTTCTTCGGGGTCTTCGCGCGGCTTGAGCGCTTCGCCCTTGCCGTCTGGGCTGACGACTTGCAGCCGCACAGCCAGCGCCAGCGCGCGTGGCACGTTGGTGTTGAAGCGCAGCGTCATGGGCCGCAGCGGCAGGCAGGGTGCACGCGCCTGTTCACGTTCGCAGCTGAATTCAGCCAGGAAACGTTGCCGCACCTTCCATTGGTAGCGCTGCACGCGGCGCGACACCAGTTGCGGGTTGCCGGCCGCCGCAACCCCCGCGCCCCAGACCACACGTACGCTGGTGTCTGGCGCGAAATTGCGCCGGCAGGCCAGCAGCACCAGCGAGCCCGGGCCGCCCACGTTGGTCACGTCGCGCTTCAACTGCTTCAGCAGTTCGTCGCGTGTGGCGCCTTCCACCAGGCGCACGGGGATGCGTTCGCCCAGGCCTTCGACCTCGCACCAGACGTTGCGGCGCACGCTGTCCAGGTCGGGCGCGCCGTTCAGGCGCAACAGGAAGGTCTGGTCTTCTTCAATGCGCTGGCCGCCATAGGGCATGGTGGAGATGACCACGGGCGCGCCGGTGCTGAAGCGCAGTTCTTCGCTGCCGAAGCCGGTGTTGGGCTTCAGCACACATTGCTGGCCGGCCGGCAGCGCTTCGCGCAGGTCGTAGGTCCAGCGGCGGGCGTCCAGCCAGCTGGCGTCACCGCGTGGTGTGCTGCCGTTGCACTGCAGGGTGAAGGGACTGGGTGCGCGTGGGTCGCCAGCCGAAATTGGGACACCCGCCGCGTCGCTGTCGAAGCGCAGCAGCACCTGCCGCACTTCACCAACTTCGCCTTGGGGCGACTGGGCCACCACACGCGGCGTGGCTGCCCATGCAGGCCCACTCGCCAAGCCTGTCAACAGTGCCAGCACGGCTGGCAGCGTCACCCCCAAACCAACTCCCCAACGAACCCCAGCACGCATGCACGACTCCCGCTTCTTTGCGGGTGATTCTGGCCTGCGCACGGGGTGCGGGCCACTGCTGAACCAGGGGTTGGTAGCGTGGGCCGTGCGGCGCGCTTTTCCTGCGTACCGCTATGCCGTCATCGCGGCGGTCCGTCCGGGCCGTCGGGCCCATCAGGCCCACCGCGTCCACCACGCTCGCCGCGGCCCTCGCGCGCTTCCAGCTGCATCTGCCGGCGCTGCGTCACCATCTGGCGCAGCCGTGCGTCGATGACGGACGCTTCGATGAAGTCCGGCCCGCTGGCGCCACGCGACGTGGCCTGCGCGGCGCGCATGCGGTCGATGGCACCGGGCAGGTCACCCAGGCCCAGTTGCGCTTCGGCGCTGGCGCGCATGGCGCGCAGCCGCATGCCCAGTGCGCCGCTGGTGGCGGCCAGGTCGGTCCAGGCCAGTGGGTCCTGCGGGTGTTCAGCGACCCAGGTCTGCAGTGCCTCCGTGCTGTCGCGCAGCGCCACGGCCTGTGTGCCGGGTGCGCTGCGCTCCAGCGCCAGCACGGCCTGCGCGCGCAGCAGCAGCGTGGGGCGGTCGTTGCGTGGGACCAGGTTGTCCAGCACCTGCAGCGCAGCACCTGGTGCACCGCGTTCCAGCGCCACTTGCGCCTGCAGCAGCACGATGGCACGTTCAGCGTCAGCGTCGCGCGGGTTGGCGCTGCGCGCGGCGGCCAAGGCTTCGTCGGCCATGCGGGTGGCGCGGTCATGGTCACGCAGCAGCGAAGAGGCCAGCGCGCCGCCGTAGAGCGCGGACACGCGGTCGGTCAGCAGCGGCGAACTGGTGCCACCGCTCAGGCGCGCCATGGCCTGGGCGCCGTCGTCCATCAGCACGCGGGAACGTGCCTGCATCACCGCATGCAGCAGCGTGGGCGGTGGTGGGCTGCGACCTTCCAGCAGCGCACGGTTGCGCGCTTCGGTGATGCGGTCCACCGTCAGCGGGTGGGTGCGCAGGTAGGGGAAGCCGCCGCTGTCGTTCAGGCGCATGGCGCCGTCCATCTTCTCGAACATGGCGGCCATGCCGGTGGTGGAGTAGCCGGCTTGTTGCAGGATGCCGAAGCCGTTGCGGTCGGCCTCGCGTTCCATGTCGCGCGAGAAGTTCAGCTGCGACTGGATGGCCGCGCCCTGGCCACCCATGATGGCGGCGTTGGCGGCGTCCACGTTGTTGGTGCGGCTGGCCGCGATGATGCCCAGCAGGAAGGACGCGATGGCCACGATGGACGCGCGCTGCTGCGGCGCGATGCTGCGTGCGATGTGGCGCTGCGTGACGTGCGACAACTCATGCGCCATCACGGAGGCCAGCTGGTCGCTGGTGGTGGTCAGCGTGATCAGCCCCAGGTGGATGCCGACATAGCCGCCGGGCAGCGCAAAGGCATTGACACTGCGGTCGCGCACCAGGAAGGCTTCCCAGGCGAAGGAGTTTTCGGTCTCGGCGTTGATGTCGCCACGCGCCTTGGCTGCGGCCACCAGCGGGTTCCATAGATGCTGCAGGTAGCCCAGCAGCACGGGGTCGTCCAGGTACTGCGGGTCACGCCGGGCCTCGCGCATGATGCTGTCGCCCATGCGCTTTTCGTTGGCGACGCTGAGGTCGTCGCTGGCCGATTCACCCAGGGCGGGCAGGCGCACCTGGGACGCTTGAGCTTGAGCTTGAGCTTGAG
>JANOAM010000331.1:0-2195 GCA_031411215.1 Betaproteobacteria bacterium | reverse complement strand
GCCCGCAGGGCGTGCTGGGCCTGTGGAAAGCGTCGGATGTGAAACCCGCCGCCACGCCTGCCGGCGGCAGCGAGTTGTGCTTCACCCTGGCCGACCGCGCCGCCGTCGACGCCTGCCTGGCGCGCTGGGAAGGCCAGGGTGCGCGAGTGCTGCAGCGGCCCACCGACATGGACTTCGGCTACACCGGCGCGGGGGCGGACCTGGACGGTCACCGCGTGCGGGTCTTCTCTCCTCCAGCTCCCTGAGGCCTGCGCTATGGTGGGCGCCCCTGGAGGAGCCCACCATGCAAACCATCTTCACGCAGCGCCGCGCCGCGCTCATGTCGCTCGGTGCCATTGGCGCAATGGTGCTGACCGGCCGCAGCCGCGCCCAGCAGGACTTCAGCAAGGTCGAGATCAGGGCCGACAAGCTGTCCGACAGCGTCTGGATGCTCACCGGTTCGGGCGGCAACCTGGGCTTGTCGGTGGGCGCGGACTCGGTCTTCCTCATCGACGACCAGTTCGCCCCGCTGGCACCGAAGATCAAGGCGGCCATCGCCAAGATCACGCCCAAGCCCGTGCAGTTCTTGCTGAACACGCATTTCCACTTCGACCACACCGGCGGCAACGAGTCCTTTGGTGGTGACGGCGCGCTGATCGTCGCCCACGACAACGTGCGCCGCCGCATGAACACCGACCAGTTGATCTCGCTGGCCGGCAGCACCAGCGCGCAGAAGGCGTCGCCCAAGGTGGCGCTGCCGGTGGTGACCGTCAGCGGCGAGCTGACGTTCCATATCAACGGCGACGAGGTGCAGGCCTTCCACGCGCCGCGTGCGCACACCGACGGCGACCTCATCGTGCACTTCCGCAAGAGCGATGTGGTGCACATGGGTGACGTGTTCTTCAACGGCTTCTACCCCTTCATCGACGTTGGCAACGGCGGCAGTCCGGAAGGTGTGGTGCTGGCGTTTGACCGAGTGCTGGCGCTGACCGGTGAGCGCAGCAAGATCATCCCCGGCCATGGCCCGTTGGCCAGCAAGGCCGACCTGCAGGCCACTCGCGACATGCTGGCCACCATGCTGCGGCGGGTGGTGGACCTGAAGCGCGCGGGCAAGAGCGACAGCGAGATCCGTGCCGCCAAGCCCAGCGCCGATTACGACACGCGCTGGGGCGGCGGCTTCATCCGGCCGGACGCCTTTGTCGCGATGTTGCTGGAAGGGGTGGGGCGGTGATGGGCTCCAGACCCATCGTGCTGGTGCATGGCGCCTGGGGCGGCGCCTGGATCTGGCGCCGCGTGCTGGGCCCGCTGCGCGCGGCGGGGCACGACGTGCACGCGGTGACGCTCACCGGCGACGGCGAACGTGCGCACCTGCGCCACCGTGGCATCACGCTGCAGACGCATGTGGCCGACGTGGTGGGTCTGGTGCAGGCAGAAGAACTGCAGGCCGCCGTGCTGGTGAGCCACAGCTACGGCGGCCAGGTCATAACCGGCGCGGCGGACCGGCTGCTGCAGGCTGACGCGAAGTCGGTTGCCGCGCTGGTCTACGTCGACGCCATGGTGCCCTTGCCCGGCGAAGGCTGGGGTGACCAACACGACGCCGCCACCGTGGCCGCACGCCAGGCGGCCGCGGCCCAGCACGAGCACGCGTTGCCGCCACCCGACCCACGTGACTTCGGTATCGAAGGGCCAGACCGTGACTGGCTGCTGCGCCGCCAGGTGCCGCACCCCTTTGGCCCTTATCGCGAGCCGCTGCCCTTTGACGGCGAGCGCTGGGCGCGCCTGCCGCGCACGTTCATCGACTGCAACGCGCCGGCCTACCCAACCATCGCCGCCATGCGCACGCGCGTGCGCGCCATGCCAGATTTCCAGGTCGTGGAGATGGCCACCGGCCACTGCCCCATGGTCACCGAGCCAGCAGCGCTGGTGCAGCACCTGCTGGCAGCGGCGCGGCTGCCGGTCGCCTGACGGGCAGCCGCACCACCGCTCTCATCCACCGAGGGGACGGCGGTGTCGCAGACCGCGGAATACCCACAAGCTTGGGGGTGAAAGCCCTGGGTGCCAGCAGGAGACTGGCCGCTCAGGAGGTTCCACCCATGAGCACATCACACCGTTCCCTGCTGCTGGCCGCAGCTGTCGTCGCCATTGCCCTGCTGGGCGTCAGCGCGGCCTGGGCCGCGCCCGTGGTCATCAACACACCCTTCATGAACCTGGAGCAC
>JANOAM010000330.1:0-4927 GCA_031411215.1 Betaproteobacteria bacterium | reverse complement strand
GGCCTGTTCGGGCCGGCCCTCGGTGCGCGCAATGCGGCCGGCCAGCACATGCTCGGCCACGGTCATGATCTTGGCGGGCACCTTGTCCCCGTAGATGGTGGCGCGCTGCACGGTGGGCTGGGCGCGCTGGCGCTGCACGGTGGCCAGTTCCGCCTTGGCCTGGGCCAGCCGGCCGGTATGGGCATAGGCCATACCGCGTGCATAGGCGGTGAAGCCTTCGGACAGCCCCAAGCCACCGGTGTGCGGCGGCTCGGCCAGCACGGCTTCCCACTGGCCCAGGCGCACCAGCGTGGCCAGCGGCAGCAGACGGGCGTATTCACCGGCGCCGTCGCCCTGGCTGCCAAAGCGGCGCGCGTATTCACGCGCGGTGCTGACCGACAGGTCCACACGCCCTTCCATCAGCGCGGCAAACCACAGGAAGTGCAGGTGGTGCCCGTCCCAGCGTCCGCGGCCACCGGCGTTCTGGGCCTGCAGGATGGCGTCGAAGGTCTTCTGCGTTTCAAGCGCCTGCTGGTTGGCCAGGCTGCCCGCGTCAAAGCGGCCGATGTTCTTGAAGATGTGGCTGCCCATGTGCACCAAGTGCGGTGACGCGGGTGCCACGGTGCCCAGCGCATCGGCCGCAGCTTCAGCCTGGCGCGGGTTGGGCGCATGTTCGGAGATGTGCACGTAGAAGTGCAGCGCGCCCGTGTGCTGCGGGTGCTTCTGCGTGATGAGGCCCAGGCGCTCGACTGCGTCCGCCACGCGGCCATTGGGGCGACCCGTTTTCGGATCCCACCACTCCCAGGGCATGGTGACCATCACCGCGTCGGCATACAACGTCACCACGTCGGGGTCGTTCGGGAACTGGTTCAGCACATCGCCCATGACGGCGGCGTAGGCCAGGTCCTGCGGGTCGGTGTCCTTGGCGGGCTTGGCCGTGCCGCACAGCGACGCTCCCTGCGCCTCGTAGGCCTTCTGGTCCTTGTCAGGCGCGCGGCCGTAGCGCACGGCCATCGCCTGGATGAGCGCCCGTTCCAGCGGCGTGGCGCCCGTGGCGGCCTGCTGCGCGCGTTCGATGTAGCGGCGGATGTCGCGCACCGGCCCACGGTCCGGGTTGTTGATGTTGGGCCCCAGCGCATAGGCCACGCCCCAGGCGCACATGGCGCAGGTGGGGTCCCGCGCCAGCGCGGCGCGGAACACGCGCACGGCTTCGGTGTGTTCAAAGGCCCAGACCAACTGCAGGCCCTGGGCAAACCAGGCTCGCGTCTGCGCGTCCTTGGCCGTGACGGCGAAGGTGGCGATGCCCAGGCCGGGCATGGGGGTGATGGTGGTGGCGGGGGGTTGGTCGTCCAGGGTCGCGCAGGAGGCGAGCAGAGCTACTGCGGCCAGAGCGGAAAGGGCGCGCTTGATCGGCATGGGCTTTCCTGATGCGGCCGTGGGTGTGGCCAGTGGCGCATTGGAACAGACGGGCGTGAGGGGCCGCAGGAGCGCAACCCGGTCTTTGAGCGGCCCGCGACCCTGGGCACCATGGCACGCCGCGTCGAGAACGGCGCAGGGAATCACCTGTCGCCGTCGCGACCATGTTGCCAAGGTCATGTCGTCAAAACTTAAGAACATCGACACGTTTGATTGACGTGTCGTCCACAGCGACACCTGTATCGAAGCCCGCGCCGCCTTGGCCGAGCTGAAGCAAGCCGCCGAGCTGATCCCCAACCGGGCGATGCTCATCAACACCATCCCGCTGCTGGAAGCCAAGGACAGCTCGGAGATAGAGAACATCGTCACCACCACCGACCAGCTTTTCCAGTACGCGCACGGCCAAGCCAATGCCGACGCTGCCGACCCCGCCACCAAGGAAGCGCTGCGCTACCGCACCGCCTTGCACCGCGGCTACCAGTCCTTGAAGGACCGGCCGCTCAGCACCGCCACCGCCGTGGATGTGTGCCGCACCCTGAAGGGCGTGGACATGGACATCCGGCGCACGCCGGGCACGCAGCTCATCAATGACCGCACAGGTGAGGTGATCTACACCCCGCCGGAAGGCGAAGCGCGCCTGCGCGACATGCTGGCCAACTGGGAGCGCTTTCTGCACAACCAGACCGAGCTGGACCCGCTGATCCGCATGGCCGTGGGCCACTACCAGTTCGAGGCCATCCACCCCTTCACCGACGGCAACGGGCGCACCGGCCGCGTCATCAACATCCTGTACCTGATACAGGAAGAGCTGCTGAACCTGCCCATCCTGTACCTGAGCCGCCACGTCATTGCCCACAAGGCCGACTACTACGGCCTGCTGCTGGGCGTGACGCGAGACCAGGCCTGGGAGCCCTGGCTGCAGTTCATGCTGCAGGCCGTGGCCGAAACCTCCAAGTGGACCACCGGCAAGATCGCCGCCATTCGCAAACTGGCCGAGCACACCACCGAGCACGTGCGCGCGCGCCTGCCCAAGATCTACACGCGCGAACTGGTGGACGTGATCTTCGAGCAGCCTTACTGCCGCATCGGCAACCTGGTGGACAAGGGCATCGCCCAACGCCAGGCAGCGTCACGTTACCTGCATGACCTGGCCGACCTGGGTGTGCTGCGCGAAATACCCTTCGGCAAAGAGAAGCTCTTCATTCACCCCAAGCTGATGCAACTGCTCAGCAGGGACGGCAACCAGTTCCGGCCTTACGCCTGAAGGAGCGGTGGGGTCTGCATCAAGGCCCGACGAGAGTGCCGCGGACCCAGACTCACTTCAACTCTGGCAAACCGATGCGGCGCAACAGCTCAAAGGTACCGTCGTAGTACTCAGCCTTGCGCGTGGGGTCGTGTGCGGCACCTTCCGGCACCACAACTACCATGCCCTGCCGCGCCCTGGTCAGCAGCACGCGGTAGGCGTTCTTCAGGTACGCCTTGCGCTCGACTTTGCGGATGTGCTGCCAGCGGTTGCCTACAAACGAATGGTGCTGCCATCCGCCTTCGCTGTAGCGCAAGTCCCCATCCCACACCACGCAAGACCAATCGAGTTCGAGGCCCTGGACGTGGAATTCGGTGGCCACGTCTTCCAGGTAGTAAGACGAACGGATGTCGTCACGTTCATTGAGGAACCAGTGCACGGGATCCATCGGCGAGCGAACGTCAATGGCGTGCGGCTTCAGCCTCTGCGCTTGGGACGAAACGACGATACCGAAGCGCTCGTTGCCTCGGGCCTGCTGGCGCAGCCACGCACGTCCGCGCTCAACATCCCGAGTGATCATGATCGGGTACTGGGCGGCGAAGGCGCGGTGCAGCTGTGATGCCTTCTCTACTTCCAGATCGAGCACTTGCTTCACGAAGTTCGACAACGAGTCGGCGCGAAAAGAGCGCATCGACGTTGCGAGATGCAGCCGCGAGTCCAAGGTGACATTGGCCCGTGCTGCGATGGTTTCCAGCGCCACTTCGGCTGCGTACTCGCTGTCGTTCAGCTTCGGCGAAACATGCACGTGCCATTTGGGATAGTCGGCTTGCAGCGTGCGAATCCACTCGCTGATTCCCGCCTCGCCCGTGTTGATTTCCTGCCCGCCGCCGATCAAGCACACCACCACAGCCCAATCCAGATGCCTGTCAAGACAAGAGATCAGAAACGCTGGCTCTGACATCTGAAAGCCTGGACGCCCCTTCTTTCGCTGCATGAAATCAGCGGTCTTCTCTTGGTTCCAGGCCCTCTGAGCCTCGTCAAAGATGGCGACGTGTTCAGGTGGTGCTGCCAGATCTTTCAGGTACTCGTCGCGGAAATGGTGAACGGCCTGGATGAAGGCCTTCACCGGCTGGCGGGCGTCGCTCTTCGTGCGCGCCTGGCCTTGGAGTTTGGCTCTGCGAACGTCGTCGCGCACCAAGGCTTCTTGCAGCACGGCCACCAGCGGGCCGTTGCCGGAGAGGTAGACCCCACGCGAGCCACGCTGCTGCCCTCGAAAACGTGTTGCCACGTCGAGGCCTACCAAGGTCTTGCCCGCTCCGGGCACACCCGTCACCAAGCAGATTGACTTCAGCCCCAGCGTCCGCGAGCGCTCGATGACCTGCGCTACAGCCTCGGACGTCACCGCGAGGTTGTCGCCGGCTTCGTGTTTTGAGATTTCATAGACCGAGTGGCCGCGATAGAGCGCAGAGGCTGCCTCCACGATCGTCGGCGTTGGCAGGTATCGGCCTTGTTCCCAGTTGTCCAGTTCCAAGCGCTCATTTGCGGCCTCGCCGAGAACCTCGGCCAGCGCCTCACCCAAACAGTCTGACGAAATCAGCGTGGGCTCTGCGACACCATCATGGTGACTGCGGCTTGAACCCAGCTGCCGCTTGTTGCGAGCGCCGGTTGCCACGAGCATCGGAATGATCCTGGCTGAGTGGCTGGTTTCGTGAAAGTTCTTCAGGTCCAGGGCGTAATCCCACACCTGATCCGCATCCTGCCGAAGGAACGTGGTGGCGCCAACCTTGAACTCGACGACGATGATGGCCTCTGGAAACAGCAGCACCGCATCGATGCGCTTTCCCAAGCGGGGGACCACAAACTCCAAGTAGATGCGGCCACGCCCCGCGTAGGGTCGCAGCACGGATTGCAGCAGTGCGGCTTCCTGCTGCCAAGCATCCTTTTGCGAGAGATCGACCGCGAATTCGCTGGCCTCTGTAAGCCACCCAAGTATTTCAACTGGCGATGCAGTGATGAAGTCTTCGATGGTCGCCGCGTAGTAGGCGCGCTCCACCAAGGTAGCCACCCGAGGCATTGGCGACAAAGTGTCGACCCAGCGCTAGTGGAAAGTGTTGCCGCTACACATCAATGTTAGCCGCCCGCAGCGCGTTGCTCTCAATGAACTCCCGCCGCGGCTCCACCTCGTCACCCATCAGCATGGTGAACACCTTGTCGGCCTCGATCGCATCGTCAATCTGCACCTTCAGCAGGCGGCGCACCGTCGGGTCCATGGTGGTTTCCCAAAGCTGC
>JANOAM010000329.1:0-6227 GCA_031411215.1 Betaproteobacteria bacterium | reverse complement strand
CACGCCGGTGGCGGTGGTGCCGGTGTTCATGCTGTAGGTGTCCATCATCCACGCCATGATCTGCGGGTTGGTGTTCACGTCCGGCGCGGGGATGTCCTGCTGCGGCCCGATGATGATGCCGATCTCGCTGGTGTAGCGCCGCGTCATGCGCTCCAGTTCCTTGATGCTGAGCGTCTTGGGGTCGACGCGGATGCCGCCCTTGGCGCCGCCGAAAGGCAGGTTCACCGCGGCGTTCTTGATGCTCATCCAGGCGCTCAGCGCCATCACCTCTTCCAGCGTCACGTCCGGGTGGTAGCGCACACCGCCCTTGCCGGGGCCGCGGCTCATGTTGTGCTGGACGCGGTAACCTTCAAAGTGAGTGACTTCGCCGTTGTCCAGTTCGATGGGGATGTCGACAATCAGCGCGCGCTTGGGGCGGCGCAGCGTGTCGGCCCAGCGCGCCAGGTGCCCAAGATAGGGCACGACGCGGTCAACCTGACTCAAATAGGTGCCCCAGGGGCTGTCGGGTGTGGGGTGGACGAAGGACAACGGGGAGGTCATGTCAGGGTGTCTCCATGAGGTGGGGCGGTGCCCCGTGCCGCCCGACGGCCTTGTGGGCTGCGGCCGACCGGGGTCTGCGTGGGGCGGACTGTAGAACCGGGGGCACCGAATTTGTCACGGTCCGTCATGCCGGCTTTGCATGAACCTGCTCTGCATCAAGCATGGAGCCGACGGCCTCTCAAGTCCTGCCGGGGCCACGCCGATAGGGCCAAAAGGCTCGAAACAACAAGGACAGGGATATGACTTCGATCGTTAGCTGGACGCTGGTGCGGCGCACGCAGGCACTGGGCGCCTTCGGGCTGGTGGTGACGGCCGCACTGGTCACCACACTGGTGCATGACTTCTGGCGGGACCGGCAGTTCGCCGCCCGCGAAGCCGCCGGCCTGGCGCCCGCAGCGGCCTGGGTGAGAGTGGCCAAGCTCACCGCGGAACACCGCGGCCTGTCGGCGGGTCTGCTGGGCGGCAACGAAGGCTTCCGCGCCCAGCGCGAGGCCAAGCAGAAGGACGTAGACGCGGCCCTGGCCGAGGCCTTGCGCAGCAACGCGACATTGGACAACCCGCGCCTGAAGACCCTGGCGGACGGCCAGGAACAGGCCTGGCAGGCCCTGGCCGGCGGTGTGGCCGCCAAGTCGCTGGGCGCCAAGGACAGCTTCAAGGGCCACAACGCCCTGGTGCAGCGCCAGTTGGACGTGCTGGACGAGGTGGTGGCAGGTTCCGGCCTGACGCTGGACAGCCGGGTCGCCACCTATAACCTGGTCGTGTCCACCCTGCAGCGCTTGCCGCAATTCAGCGAATGGACCGGCCAGCTGCGGGGTTTTGGCGCCGGCATGCTGGCCAAGCCGGCCTTCGAGCCACAGGACAAGGCCTTCATGGCCTTGACCCTGGCCAACACGCAGCGGGCGGCGCAGACGGTGATGTTGCAGCTGGAGCGCGCCGGTCAGGCCGATGCCGTCGTGGC
Source organism: Betaproteobacteria bacterium (assembly GCA_031411215.1). Lineage (GTDB taxonomy): Bacteria > Pseudomonadota > Gammaproteobacteria > Burkholderiales > Burkholderiaceae_C > Rubrivivax. The sequence continues at coordinate 4,729 of JANOAM010000329.1, read as the reverse complement.
CCGGACGATGGGCCCGCTGCAGGCGCAGGCCCAGGCCGCCTGGAATGAGGCCGCGGCGATGATCCGCAAGGAGGTGCTGGAGGCCGAGTCCCCCACGTTGGCTGGCGCAGCCTACTTCGCCAAGCTCACCGAAGCCGTCGCCGCCCAGCAGGCTCTGGCCACGGCGGCCTTCGGACTGCTGGACGCCGAACTGGCGGACCGCAGCGGCCGCACCCAGGTGCAGCTGGTGGCCGTTGCGGTGGCGGGCTTGCTGGTCTGTGCGCTGAACGTGGCCCTGGTGCTGACCATGGTGCGGTCCATCCGCCGCTGCTCGCGCGCCGCGCTGGACACCGCCGCGGCCCTGGCGCAGGGTGACTTCAGCGTGCAGCACTCCAGCCACAGCGACGACGAGTTCGGCCAGATCGTGCAGGCGCTGGACCACGCGCGACTGGGCATCTCGCTGGCCATCGCCGACGTGCGCCAGGGTGTCGACACCATCGCGACCGCCAGCGAGCAGATCTCCCAGGGCAGCACCGACTTGTCTCGGCGCACCGAGCAGCAGGCCAGCGCCCTGCAGCAGACGGCAGCCAGCATGGAACAATTGACCGGCACCGTCAGCCAGAGCAGTGACAGCGCGCGCCAGGCCAACCAGCTGGCCAGTGCCGTCAGCGCCGCTGCTGCCGAGGGGGGCGTGGTGATGGCCCGCGTGGTGGGCACCATGGACGAGATCGCCCAGGCGAGCACCAGGATCAGCGACATCATCGGGGTCATCGACGGCATTGCCTTCCAGACCAACATCCTGGCGCTCAACGCGGCCGTGGAAGCGGCGCGCGCCGGCGAGCAGGGCCGCGGCTTTGCGGTGGTGGCGTCGGAGGTGCGGCAGCTGGCGCAGCGCAGCGCCGAGGCGGCCCGCGAGATCAAGTCCATGATCTCGGCCAGCAGCGAGCGTGTGGACGCCGGCGGCCGCCTGGTGCAGACCGCCGGGCGCAGCATCCACGAGATCGTGGCGCAGGTGCAGCGCATGAGCGACCTGATCGGCGAAATCGCCGCGGCCAGCGGCGAGCAAGCCAAGGGCATCGCGCAGGTCAACGAAGCCGTGAACCACCTGGACCAGGGCACGCAGCAGAACTCCGCGCTGGCCGAGGAGAGTGCGGCCGCGGCGGAAAGCCTGCGCGAACAGTCCGAACGGCTGTCGCAGGCGGTGGGCGCCTTCCGGCTGGCGGCGGCCTGAGGTTTCGGATCTGGGGCTACCGGTCCGAAACGCACCCCTCGCCGGCGCGGGCGCAGCGAGCAGGGGGCGTTCAGGCCCTGGCTTGCGGCCCGTGCAGGTGCAGCACGGGCCAGCCACGCTGTGCGGCCAGCGCCGCCAGCCGCAGGTCCGGGTGCGTGGCCACGGGGTGCTGAACGGCCTGCAGCAGCGGCAGGTCGTTCATGGAATCGCTCCAGGCCCAGCTGTCGAAGCTGTCCAGCGTTTCACCACGCGCCGCCAACCAGGCGTGCAGCCGCGTGACCTTGCCTTCGCGCATGTTCGGCGTGCCTTGCGTGCGGCCGGTGAAGCGGCCCACCAACGGGCCATCGGCGGCCACTTCGCATTCGGTGGCAATGAGATGTTCGATGCCCAGTTCGCGCGCCGTCAGCTCGGTGATGCAGCGGTTGGTGGCGGTGGTCAGCACCACCAGCGCGCCTTCGTCCTGCTGCTGTTGGACCAGGGCCCGCGCGGCGCCGGAAAGCCGCGGCGCCACCACGTCTTTCAGGAACGCCTGGCAGCGGGCTTGCCACTGTGCCGGCGTGCGGCCGGCCAGCGTGGAGATGTAGAACTCGCTGAAGTCCTGCACGCATACGGTGCCAGCGCGGTAGTCGCGCTCCATGGCGGCGTTGCGCGGTTGGAAGCTGGCGCGGTCCAGCACGCCCTGGTCCATGAGGAAGGCGCACCACAGCACGTCGCTGTCACCGTCCAGCAGCGTGTGGTCCAGGTCGAAGAGCGCGAGCCTGGGCTTCAAGGGTTTCGGAGGTGCCAGGCCTTGGGCCGCGTGAAGGCCTGGATGCCGTGGGTGGACAGCGTCAGGCCCAGGCCGGAATCGCCGTGGCCGGACCAGGGCAGGCGCGGGCTCACGCGGTCGCAGCAGTTCCAGTAGACGCTGCCGGCGTTGACACGCGACAGCAGCGCCCGTGCCACCGCCTCATCCTTGGTGAACACGCCCGCGGTCAGGCCGTAGCGGGTGTCGTTCATCAGCGCCACGGCTTCTTCGTCGCTGCTGACTTTCTGGATGCCGATGACGGGGCCGAAGCTCTCTTCGCGCATCAGCTCCATCGTGTGGTTGACGTTCGTCAGCACGGCGGGGTCAAACCAGTGGCCGGGGCCGGGCAGGCGCTTTCCGCCGATGTGCAGCGTGGCGCCCTTGGCCACCGCGTCGGCCACCTGGGCTTCCAACACAGCCAATTGCGGCGCGCGCGCAATCGCGCCGATGGTGGTGTCAGCGGCCGTGGGGTCGCCCATCTTGAAGCCGGCGACGGTGGCCAGGAAGTGCTGCACGAAGGTGTCGTGGATGCTTTCGTGCACGTAGATGCGTTCGACCGAGCAGCAGCTCTGCCCCGTGTTGTACATGGCGCCGTCGGCCAGGCTTTCCGCTGCGGCCCTGGGGTCTGCATCGGCGCGCACGTACGTCGGGTCTTTGCCGCCCAGTTCCAGCTGCAGCTTGATCAACCGCGGCGCCAGCGCCACCGCAATGCGCTGGCCGGTGGCGTGGCTGCCGGTGAAGAACAGGCCGTCGATCTTCTGTTCCAGCAGCGCCGCGCCCACGTCGCCACCACCCACCAGGCACTGCATGGCGTCCTTGGGCACACCGGCCGCGTGCAGCAGGCGTGTGATGTGCTGGCCCGTGAGTGTGGTCAACTCACTCGGCTTGTAGAGCACCACGTTGCCCGTCAGCAGCGCGGGCACGATCACGTTGCAGCCGACGAAGTAGGGGTAGTTCCAGGCCGAGATGTTGGCCACCACGCCCAGCGGGATGTGCGCGATCTGCTCGTGCATGCCGCCGCCGTCAAACACGTGCTCGTCGGCGGTGGAAGGTTCGGCCTGTTCCAGGAAGAAGTCGATGCGGGCCAAGAGGCCGTTGATCTCGTTCCTGGCCTGGGTCACGGGTTTGCCCATTTCGTGCGTCAGCGTGGCGGCGAGCAGGTCGACCTCGGCCACCAGCCCGGCACGGAAGTGCTGGATGCAGAGCAAGCGTTCGGCCATGGGCACGGCGGCCCAGGCCGCTTGCGCGGCGCGCGCGGCGGCGGCTTTGGCGGCCACGCTGGCCGCGTCGTCGGCCGGCAGTGTGGTGATGAGTTGCCCGGTGGCCGGGTTGTGGATTTGCAGCGTGGCCATGTTCACATCGCCTGCGCCAGCAGGCGTTCGTAGTCAGCCGCCTTGGCGGGCCGCGGGTTGGTCTGGTTGGTGAAGTCCACCTCGGCCAGCTGCGCCAGGCGCGGGATCTGCGCCGCTGTCACACCGCGTGCGGCCAGGCCGCCGGTGATGCCGATCTGCCCTTTCAGCTGCAGCAGCCAGGCCAGGAAGGCCAGGCCGCCACCACCGACACCGGCCGCATGCGCCAACTCATCGAACTTGTCCGGCACAGCCTCGTAATTCCAGGCCAGCACGGTGTCGATCATCAGTGCGTTGGCCAGGCCGTGGTGCATGTCGGCCACTGCGCCCAAGGCATGCGCGCAGGCGTGCACGCCGCCCAGGTCCTTCTGGAAAGCGATGGCGCCCATCATGCTGCTCATCATCATGTCGGCGCGGGCCTGCAGGTTGCCGGGTTCGCGCACCGCCGTCACCAGCGCGCGTGCGCCTGTGCGCAGGCCTTCCAGCGCAATGCCGTCGCACAGCGGGTGGTACGCGGGTGATAGATAACTTTCGATGTTGTGTGTGAGCGCGTCCATGCCCGTGGCAGCAGTGATGGCGGCGGGCAGGGCGAGCGTCAGTTCGGGGTCGGCAAAGACCTGCCTGGCCAGGATCTGGGCGCTGAAGACGGTGCGCTTGATGTGCGTGTCGTTCTCCGACACCACCGCGCTGCGGCCGACCTCACTGCCGGTGCCGGATGTCGTGGGCAGGGCCACGTAGTAGGGCAGGGCATTCACGATGGGGCGCACCTGCGGGTGGTCCCACACGTACTCCAGCACGTCACCTTCGTGCACGGCCATCAGACCGACGACCTTGGACACGTCCAGCGCCGCGCCACCGCCAAAGCCGATGACGGCGTCCGCGCCGTGCGCCTTGTAGGCCGCGGCACCGGCCATCACCTGCGCGCACGTGGGGTTGCCGAAAACACCGTCGAACACCGCCACGTCCAGGCCGGCCAGGTGCGACTTGAATTCCGCCATCACCGGCAGCGCGGCCAGCGCGCGGTCGGTGACGATCAGCGGGCGCCTGATGCCGCGCTCCAGCAGGTGCGGGCCGACCAGCTTGCGCGCGCCCGCGCCAAAGGCGATGGGGGTGGGGAAGGCGAAGCGTGAAAGCGTGTGGTTCATGGGTGGTGGCCTGTGGGCTTGTCCGACAAGGGTAGCGCATGGCTGCACGTGGCCGGCCGCCGCCCGTGCATCACGGTATAACGCGGCGCTTCAACCTGCAGAGAACCCTTCATGACACTGGACTTCACCGGCCGCGTGGCCATCGTCACTGGCGCGGGCGGCGGCCTGGGCCGTTGCCATGCTTTGGCACTTGCGGCACGCGGCGCGCGTGTGCTGGTCAACGACCTGGGCGGTACCA
>JANOAM010000328.1:0-9946 GCA_031411215.1 Betaproteobacteria bacterium | reverse complement strand
GACTTTCAGGTGTGTCTGGATGGTCTCCGTCAGCTGCCTGCCCACCGTGTACAGAGGATTCAGCGACGTCAACGGGTCCTGGAAGATGGCGCCAATCTTGCGGCCACGGATGGCGCGCATCTGCTCGTGCGGCAGGTTGTCAATGCGTTGCCCGTTCAGCAGGATCTGACCCGAGGCGATGCGCCCAGGTGGCTCCAGCAGGCCGATGATGGCGGCACCGGTCAGTGACTTGCCGGCACCGGATTCACCGACCACCCCCAGTATTTCACCGGGCGCGATGTCGAAGCTGATGTCGTCCAGCGCCAGCAGCGTGCCGCGGCGCGTGGGGAATTCGACGCGCAGGTTCTTCACCTGCAGCAGCGGGGTTGGGGTCACGGTGGTCATCAGCGCAACCTGGGATTCAGCGCGTCGCGCAGCCAGTCGCCCAGCAGGTTCACGCTCAGCGCAATCAGCACCAGCATGGCGCCGGGGAAGATGGTGATCCACCACTCGCCGGAGAACAGGAAGTCGTTGCCGACGCGGATCAAGGTGCCCAGGCTGGGCGATGTCGGCGGCACGCCCACACCCAGGAAGGACAGCGTGGCTTCGGTCAGGATGGCCGCCGCCACCTGGATGGTCGCCAGCACCAGCACCGGCCCCAGCACGTTGGGCAGCACGTGCCTGAACATGATGCGCACCGGCGCCACGCCAATGACCCGTGCCGCCTGCACGTATTCCTTGTTGCGTTCGACCAGCGTGGAGCCGCGCACCGTGCGTGCGTACTGCACCCAGCCGGTGAGTGAGATGGCGACGATCAGCACGCCAAAGGCCAGCGAGGCCGGTGCGTTGGGAAACAACGCGTGGCCCACACCGTCGATCAAGAGCGCCACCAGGATGCTGGGGAAGGACAGCATCACGTCGCAGACGCGCATGATGAAAGTGTCAACCTTGCCGCCGGCAAAACCCGACAACAGGCCCAGCCCCACGCCCACCACCATGGACACCAGCACCGAGGCCAGGCCCACGAACAGCGAGATGCGGGCGCCATAGAACAACGCCGACAGGATGTCGCGGCCCTGGTCGTCGGTGCCCAGCAGGAATTTGCGACTGCCTTCGTCTTCCCAGGCCGGTGGCAGGCGCGCGTCCGACAGGTTCAGCGAGGCCAAGTCAAACGGATTGTGCGGCGACACCCAGGGCGCAAAGAGCGAACAGATCACGCACAGCAGCGCGATCACAGCCGCCACCATGGCCATGGGGGACGAGCGGAAGCTGAACCAGATGTCGCTGTCCAGGAAGCGTGCAAGGCGCCCTGGATTTGCGGGGGGTGTGGATGCGGTTGTCATCAGTACCTGTCGTTCAGTGGCCGCCGCCGGCGCGTTCCATGCGCAGGCGCGGGTCGACGGCGAAATACAGCAGGTCCACCACCAGGTTCACGATGACGAAGATCAGCGCGATCAGGCACAGGTAGGCGGCCATCACCGGGATGTCCGCGAACTGCACCGCCTGGATGAACAGGAAGCCCATGCCGGGCCACTGGAACACGGTCTCCGTGATGATGGCAAAGGCGATCAGGCTGCCCAGCTGCAGGCCGGTGATGGTGATGACCGGCACCAGCGTGTTCTTCAGCGCATGCCCGAAGTACACGGAACGGTCCGTCAAACCACGGGCGCGTGCGAACTTGACGTAGTCGGTGCGCAGCACCTCCAGCATCTCTGCACGCACCAGGCGCAGGATCAGCGCCAGCTGGAAGACCGACAGCGTGATGGCCGGCAGCACCAGGTGCCGCCAGCCGTCTGTCGTCAACAGCCCGGTGGTCCAGTTGCCAAAGGCCGTGGTGTCACCGCGGCCAAAACTGGGCAGCCACTTCAGCTGCACCGAGAACACCAGGATCAGCAGGATGCCGATCAGGAAGGTCGGCAGGGACACGCCCAGCAGCGACAAGGTCATGGCCAGCTGCGAGCCAAAACGACCGCGACGCAGCGCGGCGTAGACCCCCAGCGGCATGCCCACGCCGAGCGCGATCACTGCCGCGGCCAGGGCCAGTTCCAGCGTGGCTGGGAAGCGTTCGACGATCAGCGCCGACACGCGGCGGCCCTGACGCAGGCTGAGGCCAAATTCGCCCTGCACGGCGTTGCCCACGAAGTGCGCAAACTGCACCGGAAACGGGTCGTCCAGCCCCAGGTCCTTGCGCAGCTGCGTGCGCTGTTCCTGCGTGGCGTCCTGGCCCAACAGGTTGGTGACCGGGTCGCCGACAAACTGGAACAGCATGAAAGCGATGAACGCCACCGTGAGCATCACGATGACGGCTTGCAGCAGACGGCGGAGGATGAAGGCCAGCATGTAGGGGGAGAGCTTGCCGCGCGGCAAGCCGGCAATGATGCGTGCATCAACCGTGCCGTGCAGCGGGAAAGACCCGCGGGGGTTGGGGCTCAGCGGTAGGCTGCGGGCACGAAGTTCACCGGCCCGTACCAGGACCTGGCGCTGGAGGCGGTGTTGTCGCTGTCGGTCATGAAGGCCACGGCCTTCACCGCGCCGGGCGCTTCGCCAAAGGCCAGGCGGAAGTCGGCGGCCAGGTCGCGCTGGTGGTCACGCCAACGTCGCAACTGACCCGGGCCGGAGTCAACCACGATCTTGCGGATGCGGTCGCTGCGCGGGTTGATGATCACCGAGCCCACGGGGGCCTTGGCGTCCCACACGTACACCAGCGTGGCGTAGGGCGGGCGTTCGCCTGTCAGGGCTTCGGCCAGGTCGAAGAGCGCACGTGTGCGCGCAGGCAGGCTGCGTACGTCACCGTCGAAAGCAAACATCACGCGGGCGGGCGAATCGGCGCTGGAGGCTTCGGCCACGTTGCCGCGCTCAACGAGGTCCTGCACCCACCAGGAGAAGTGCACCTCGCCCAGAGCAGGGGTGGCGACATTCACGCGGCGGCGCCACATGCTGGCCGACCGTTCCGACACCGCCGACGTGCATTCACGACCGTCCTTGCGCGCGGTGGTATAGACCGTGCGCGGCTTGCCGGGCAAGGCCACCTCATGCCAGCCATCTGCTGTGGTGGTGTCTTCAGCAGGCACGTGGGCGCAGCCCGCCAGCGCCGCGAGCGAAGCCAGGCAGATCAGCGCGCGCTGGAGATGGGGTTGGGGCATCGAAGTTCCTACGCGATCCAGGCAAAAAAAGGCCGCCCGAAGGCGGCCTTTGGGTCCGAGGTCCAAGCTGCCCGAAGGCAGCCAGACATCAGAAGCTGTGACGCACGCCAGCGTTGTAGCCGCTGGAAGTGGCACCACGGGTCATCGCGGGACCAGCAGCAACCACAAAGCTTGCGCCGGTGGTGGCATCGCCGTCGTTGTTCAGGCTGGAGTACGTGGCGTACAGCGCGGTGCGCTTGGACAGGTCGTACTGGTAGCCGAAGCTGAACATCTTGGCGCCCAACTGGCTACGAACCGTTGCGCTCGTGGGCAGCGTGCCAGTCGTCTTGTTGTAGGACGCCTTCAAGGTGCTGGCGCCGAACGGAACCAAGGCACCAATCAGGACGTGCTTTTGGCTGGCGCCGCCGAAGGTGTTGGTGTAGTCCACCTTGTCGTACATGCCCTGGATGGTCATGAAGCCGACGTTGAACGACGCACCGAAGTTCATCTGCTTATATTCGCTGTTCATCGTGCCGGTCTTGTACGTCTTGCCGACGGCGCCGGACACGCTGACCGGGCCACCAGCGTAGCCCAGACGGCCACCCATGTACTTCCAGCCGGTGTTGGCTTCGCCAGCCGCCACTTGGACGCCACCGAACAATCCGCCCATTGCCGGGAGGAAGTAGCCAACGACGTTGTTGCCGCGGACTTGGGTGATGGCACCCGAGCTGAGGGTCGATTCCACGTTGCCCATGCTGCCCAGGCCGTTGAAGCCGAACGGGTCATAAGCGGCGCGGTTGCTGAAGGTCACGACATAGTCGCGACCCAGGCGGACTTCACCGAAACCACCCAGCAGGCTGACTGTGGAACGGCGGTTCCAGAAGGCGGTGATGCCGGTCTGGCCGTTGCCGCCGCCGGCAGTGCCGATGTCAGGCGCCAGGCCCGACTCCAGCCAGAAGCCGGCACGCATGCCACCACCAAGGTCTTCAACGCCGCGAACGCCGAAACGGTTGCTGTTCAGCATGTCGCTGGACAACATCTTCATCGAGTTGGAGCCGTTCTTGATGCTGTTGACCGACTGGTCAACGATGCCGAACAACGTGACCGAAGACTGGGCCGAAGCCGCGCCTGCAAACGCAGTCAGCGCTGCCAGGGCGAGCAGAGATTTTTTCATTGCAACTATCTCCTAGGTTGAAACTTGAGATCCCGATCAGGGGAGGTCACCCACTGAGAGTCAGAGAGCGGATCAGGCCAACCTCCTCAGCGGAAGCTGCGCGTATTGCACCAGACGGTTCATGGCATTTCCATCGCGAAGACCCGAAAAGGGCCGTGCTTGTTGTCTGGCAACAACGAGAAACAGACCGATCAGGACCCCGATCCAAAACATTTATTCTGGTGCCTCATGGAATACCCGGATCGAATTCTCGTCAGCCTGGACAACGCCTTGCGCACCGTGACCGGTGCCGTGCATGCCGCCAGGCCGAACCCTGCAGGCCCAGCGCGCGCCGAAACCCTGTCCGACACCGACAAACAACTGTCGGGCGCGCTCATGCGTGTCAACCACGTGGGCGAGGTCTGCGCGCAGGCGCTCTACCAGGCCCAGGCCCTGACCGCGCGCACGCCGGGCCTGCGCCAGCAGATGGAACAGGCGGCGCGCGAGGAAATCGACCACCTGGCCTGGACGCAACAGCGGCTGGACGAACTGGGCGGGCGGCCCAGCCTGCTCAACCCGCTTTGGTACGCCGGCGCCTTCGGCATCGGTCTTTTGGCTGGGCGGTTGGGTGACCGTGTCAGCCTGGGCTTTGTGATCGAGACCGAGCGCCAAGTCGAACAGCACCTGGCCAGCCACCTGGACCGTTTGCCGGCCGAGGACCAGCGCTCACGTGCCATCGTCGCCGTGATGAAGGACGACGAGCAGCGCCATGCGGAACACGCGGCTGCGGCGGGCGGCATGACGCTGCCCGCGCCGGTCGGCGCCCTGATGCGCGCTGCGGCCAGACTGATGACCACGGTGGCGCACCGCGTCTGACGCGGCCGGCAGTCGGTATCAGCGGCACTAGGCTTCGACGAGTTCGAAGCTGGTCGTGATCTCGGCCGTCTTGCCCAGCATGATGCTGGCCGAGCAATAACGTTCATGTGACAGGGCAATGGCGCGCTCCACGGCCGCGGCGGGCAGCTTGCGGCCGGTCACGGTGAAATGCATCTGGATGCGCGTGAAGACCTTGGGGTCCTGCTCGGCGCGCTCGGCGGTGACCAAGACCCGGCAACCCGTCACATCGTGGCGGCCGCGCTTGAGGATCAGCACGACGTCATAGGCCGTGCAGCCACCGGTGCCGGCCAGCACCGTTTCCATGGGCCGCGGCGCCAGGTCGCGGCCACCGCCATCGGGTGCGCCGTCCATGGTCAGAAAGTGTCCGCTGCCGGTCTCGGCGACGAAGCCCATGCCGGTGCCCGGCATCCAGTTGATGGTGCATTCCATGGTGCGTTTTTCCTTTTTTCGCCCTGTTCTTGCGCGTGATTGAAGCGCCCGTCGTGAATTGGAGTCAGCTCACTAGCGAAGACGTGCAAACAGCATATTGCACTGCAACATGCCGGTGATAGACTGCATCGCAAGGGAGCTGATTCAGACCTCAGTTGAAGCGGCTTTCACCGATTGTCTCCTCCACCTCCTGAATGGTGGATTCAGCCCGGTGCCCGCAAGGGCGCCGGGTTTTTTTCTGCCCGTGTGGGGCTTGGGGGCGGCGCCTTGTGGCGCCTTATGATCCGCGCCCCTTCTTCGCCACAAGGCCGTCGTCGATGCCCGCCGCCCGCACCAGCCCGCCCGCTCCCGACCAAGCTGCCCGTCCGCGTGCCGTGCTCACGTCCAAGGCGGAGCGCATTGCCGGCGAGTACCTCAAGCGTGTGCTGACGGCCAAGGTGTATGACGTGGCGCGCGAGACTTCGCTGGACCCGGCGCGCAACCTGAGCCGGCGACTGGGCAATACCGTGCTGCTCAAGCGTGAAGACCAGCAGCCCGTCTTCAGCTTCAAGCTGCGCGGTGCCTACAACAAGATGGCCCGCCTGTCGCCCGAGGCCTTGACCGCCGGGGTGATCTGCGCGTCTGCCGGCAACCACGCCCAGGGTGTGGCGCTGTCGGCCAAACGTTTGGGCTGCCGCGCTGTCATCGTGATGCCGGTGACCACGCCCAAGCTCAAGGTCGACGCGGTGCACGCGCTGGGCGGCGAGGTGGTGCTGCACGGCGACAGCTTCAGTGATGCCTACGCGCACGCGCTGGAATTGCAAGCTACCCAGAAGCTGACCTTCGTGCACCCCTTCGATGACCCCGACGTGATCGCCGGCCAGGGCACCGTGGCGATGGAGATCCTGCGCCAGCACCAGGGGCCCCTAGACGCGGTCTTTGTGGCCATCGGCGGCGGTGGCCTGATCAGCGGCGTGGCCGCGCTCATCAAGGCGCTGCGGCCCGAGGTGCGTGTCATTGGCGTGCAGACCGCCGACTCCGACGCCATGCTGCGTTCGGTGCGGGCCGGCAAGCGTGTGACGCTGCCGGACGTCGGGCTGTTCTCGGACGGCACCGCCGTCAAGCTGGTCGGCGTAGAGACCTTCCGCATCGCACGCGCGCTGGTCGATGACTACGTGGTGGTGGACACCGACGCCGTCTGCGCCGCCATCAAGGATGTCTTCCAGGACACACGCAGCATTCTGGAGCCAGCCGGCGCCTTGGGCGTGGCGGCCATCAAGCAATACGTGGAACAGCACAAGCTCAAGGGCCAGACCCTGGTGGCCATCACCTGCGGCGCCAACATGAACTTCGACCGCCTGCGTTTTGTCGCCGAGCGCGCCGAGTTTGGTGAAGAGCGTGAAGCGCTCTTCGCCGTGACCATTCCCGAGGAACGCGGTTCCTTCAAGCGCTTCTGTGAGTTGATAGGGCCACGTTCAGTCACCGAGTTCAACTACCGCATCTCCGACCAGCGCTTGGCGCATGTCTTCGTCGGCCTGGCCATCCAAAAACGCGATGAGGCCTCGCGCATTGCCAGGCAGTTCAGCCGCCAGGGTTTCGACAACGTCGACCTGACCGACGACGAACTGGCCAAGGAACATGTGCGCCACATGGTGGGCGGCCGCAGCGAACTGGCGCGCAACGAGCGCCTGTTCCGCTTTGAATTTCCGGAACGTCCCGGCGCGCTGATGCGCTTTCTGGCCGCCATGCACCCGGGCTGGAACATCAGCCTGTTCCACTACCGCAACCAGGGCGCGGACTATGGCCGCATCCTGGTGGGCATCCAGGTGCCGGCGGGTGACGAAAAGGCCTTTGACCAGTTCCTGAAGTCGCTTGCCTACCCCTTTGTGGAAGAGACGCACAACCCCGTCTATGGTCTGTTCCTGCGTTAGGACCGCTCGCTACACTCAAGGCCATGGCCCACAGCAGATCTCTCGTCACGCCCACCTCCAGCCCCGTGCTGGAAAGGGCGCTGCGCGACAAGCTGCAACGCCGCAACGACCTGGGCGGTGGCCTGGGGCAGTTGGAGCCGCTGGCCATTCGCCTGGGCCTGATGCACAACACGCTGAAGCCGCAACTGCATGACCCGCAGCTGCTGGTCTTCGCGGCCGACCATGGCCTGGCGGTTGATGGCATAGCCGACCCACGCATCCAGGCCACACACGACACCGTAGAACGGCTGCTGACCCGAAAGCTGCCCCTGGCCGCCTTTGCAGGTGCGCAGCATGTGGGCTTGACGGTGGTGGACTGCGGCATGGCCGACAACGTGGCTCCGCACGAGCGGCTGCTGCAACGCAAGATTGCCCACGGCACGCGCAACGTGCGCGCCTCGCCCGCCATGAGCACGGAACAGGCCCATGCCGGCATGCGCGCAGGCATGGAGATCGGCGACAAGCTGCCCGGCAACGTGACCATGCTGGCCGGTGTGGGCGTGGGGGCGCACGAAAGCGCGGCCCTGGTGCTGGCGCGGCTGACCGACAGCCCGGTGCGCGACCTCGTCGTCAGCGGCCCGCAGATGGAGACCGAGCGCCTGATGCGCACCTTGAGCGTGCTGCAGGCCGCGCAGGCGCGCCACCGCGACGTCACCGAGCCCATTGAAGTGCTGGCCGCTTTTGGGGGCTTTGAGGTGGCTGTGATGGTGGGCGTGATCCTGATGGCCGCCAGCAAGCGCCACCTGCTGATGGTCGATGGCATGCCGGCTTGCGCGGCGCTGATGCTGGCCGCGCGCATCGCGCAGCCGGTCACCGATTACTGCGTGTTCTGCCGCAGCCATTCGCACCGCGGCCTGGACCAGACGCTGAACCTGTTCCGCGCCGCCGCGTTGCTGGAACTGGGCATGGAAAGCACCGACGGCACTGGCGCGCTGCTGGCCTGGCCCATGGTTAAGAGCGCGGCTGCCCTGCTGACCGAAGTGGCCGATGGTGAAGACCCGGGCCCAACGCGGCCTGATGGCCTGGCCGAGCCCTTCGTGGAGCCCAAGCCCCAGCCGTCACCTTTCGGCGAAGCCTTGTACTGAACTGAAGCTGAAGGCAGGGCGGCGCGCGGCACCGCCGCGTTCACTTCAGCTGGTTGCCGTGGCCGTCGACTTGCGGTGGCACCTGGCTGGGCGGTGGGGGCGGGCTCTGCGGCGGCAGCGGCTGCAAGTTTTGTGGCGGCATCTGAACCGCGGCAGGTGGCTGGGGCGGCCCGGGCCGGAAGGTGGGCGTGCTGGGCTGAACCGGGGGCACGGAAGGCAATTGCCCCGTGGCCGGTGCCTGCGGCGGAGGAATGTTCAGCGCCACCAGTGCCGGACCGCCGCGCGGCCCCAGCGACACGCCACGGGCATTCACCGCCTGCAGCACGTTCTGGCCGTCTACCACGGCGCCCAGCTTGTAGGCCTTGGGTGCCTTGCCGTCGACCGAGATCAGCGCCACGCCGCCCACGGTGCTTGCCGGCCCGCGCGGGCTCACCACGCCCACCAGGTTGAAGCGGGCATCGGCCGTGGGTTCGGCTTGTGCAGCCGCCTGCGCCGGCGCTGCGTCCACGCCCAGCACGCGTCCCAGGTCCCCGCGCACGGCGCCGGACAGGTCGGCCACCTGCGTTTGTGGAGGCACTGGCGACGCCTTGGTGAAAAGACGCAGGCCCCAGAAGACCGCACTGGCAGCCACCAGTGCCCACACACACATGCTCACCCAGCGCAGCAACATGCGCGGATTATCATCCACCGCACCTCGTGAAGCCGGGCCCGCCAGGGGCTCGCCGCCCCTGACATGAACCTGTTCCCGCAAGCAAGGACCGCCGCGCCGCAGCCAGGCCTGCCAGGCCAGCGCCGCAAGCGCGCCGCGCGCGGCTTCACGCTGATCGAACTGCTGGTGGTGCTGGTCATCATCGGGGTGCTGGGCGCGCTGATCGTGCCCAACCTGTTTTCCAGTCTGGACGACGCGCGGGTCACCGCCGCCAGGACCGACATCAACACCCTGGGCCAGGCGCTCAAGCGCTACCAGCTGGACAACCTGCGCTACCCCAGCACCGAACAGGGGCTGGACTCCTTGGTGCGCAAGCCCACGGCCGGCAGCTTGTCCAGGTAAGGCTTCCAGTTCGGCGGTGGGGTACCGGCAGCGGGCTTTGCCACCAGTGATTGCAGGCCCTGCTCCTGCGTGGGGAAGCGCTGGTTGTCGAGCTTGTAGCGCTTCAGGGCCTGCATCAGCGTGTTGATGTCGGTGCGTGCGGCGGTGGCGCGCGCGTCGTCGAGGCTGGAAAACAGGTTGGGCACGATCAGCGCGCCCAGCACGCCGATGATGACCAGCACCACCAGCAATTCGATCAGCGTGAAGCCGCGGGGCTTGCGGTGCGTGGCGGTCATGGGGCG
>JANOAM010000327.1:0-1575 GCA_031411215.1 Betaproteobacteria bacterium | reverse complement strand
CATGCACCACAGCAGGCAGGGCCACCGTCGTGTTCTGCGCCAGCATCGCCTGCAGCGCCATCGTCCGATGCGCCGCAAGCCGCTTGGTCAGCGCCTCACTGCAACCTGGTGCCCGACGATCCGGCGGCGCCGGAACGTCGGGCACCAGGTTGCAGCGAGGCGCTGACCAAGCGGCTCGCGGCGCATCGGACGATGGCGCTGCAGGCGATGCTGGCGGAGAACACCACGGTGGCCCTGGCTGCCGTGGTGCATGTCTTCGTGCTGAGCACCTTCGGCGCCGACTATCCGCGTGAAGCGTCGGCGTTGCAGGTGTCCCCGCAGTTGTCGGCGTTCGCCCTGGAAGCTGCGGCCGACGATCTCAAGACCAGCCGGGCATGGCAGGCGGTTCAGCAGGCGAAGGAGGCGTGGCGTGCCCGCCTGCCTGAGCAACAGGGCGAGTGGTCCTGGTGGTTGATGGGTCTGCCCCAGGCCGAACTGATCGACCTCCTCGCGCTGTGCAGCGCGTTGACGGTTAACGCGCTTCCGGCCGCAGGCGCGGCGGGCAGCGCCAACGCCATCGGTGCGGCGCTCGGCCTGGACATGGCCAACTGGTGGGAGCCGACTGCCGAGGCCTACCTGAACCACGTGCCGAAAGCGCAGATCATCGCGGCGCTGAAGGAGGCCGGGCCCGAGCTCGCCGGTGGTGGTGTCGAGGCGATGAAGAAGGATGCGCTGGTGACCGCAGCGGCATCGCGGCTGGCCGGCACGCGCTGGCTGCCCGAGCCGCTGCGCTGATCGCCAGGCTGACCGGATCGCGCGGGCGGAGTGAACCCGCCCGCACGATCCGGATCGGAGGAGTCATGTGGTTGCTGGTTGCTCGCGAACCCCGACCGGACGCGCCCGAGTGGCCCGGCCGGCGCTTGCTCGCGGCCGTCGATGCCATCGCGTGGCCGCTGATGTGGGTGCTGCTGATGCGGCATGTGCCGCAGCCGGTGGGTATGATTGGCCCGTTCGTCACGGCGCTCGCCGTGCTCTTTGGCTTGGGGCGACTGCATCGCGCGCTATGGGTGAACCATCGCTACTGGTTTACAACCTGGCGGTGGGGGAAGGTGGCGGCTGCGATGCTGCTGATCGGCGCGGTGTTGAAACTGTCGATGCCAGCGTAGTACGGGTGCGAGGCACCGCCACGTGCCGCAGCGATTTCCTCAGTGCGACACCGTTGGGCGTCCAGCGCTCCAATGGTCAAGGTCGATTCGGCGCCAGGCTATTGCGCGCTTGGCGAGGCGCACTGGAGACGGGAATTTTTGCTCGGCCATCAGCCGGTAGATCGTAGACCGGCCGAGTCCGGTCATGCGCACGACGGCGGCCATGCGGACGAACACCGGGGGCTGGGGTTCTACCGCGGGCGGCTTCGACTCGGTGTGCATCTGGGTCATCAGGCGGCTCCTGTGCTGCTTCTGAGGAGAACTCTAGGCGCTGCAGGTGCGCTCGCCTGCGATGACTTTCGCCCAGAAAATGCCGGCCGATTCTGCGTCGTGGGCGTAGATCTCGATGCCTCCCCTCTTGTTGTGGTGCGCGTTCACGAACTGGAAGCTC
>JANOAM010000326.1:0-5435 GCA_031411215.1 Betaproteobacteria bacterium | reverse complement strand
TGGACCTGATGTCCCGTAGCGTGCTGTCTCCCGAGGGCCTGAACCTGTCGCCCGCCCTGCAGCGCCGCCTGGCGCCGGACTTCCTGGACCGCGCCGAAGGTGCTGCCGCCACCGAGTTCAACGTCCAGCAGCGCCTGCTGGACCTGCAGCGTGCGGTGCTGGCCTACCTGATGAGCGACGTCATCGCGTCGCGTGTACTGGACAGCGCGGCCAAGGTCGACAAGGGTGGCGACCGCTTCCAGCTGAGCGAGATGCTGCAGCGCCTGTCCAAGGACCTGTGGGGCGAACTGGACACCAAGGCAATCAAGGCCAGCGGCAGCATCCCCAGCGCCCGCCGTGACCTGCAGCGCGACCACGTCAACCGCCTGTCCATCGCGGTCGTGCGGCCCACGTACACGGGCCGTGCCGACGTCCGTGGCAGCATGCGGGAACAGGCCCGCTCCCTGCTGGTCAAGCTGGACGCGCAGGCCAAGGCCAAACACATCGCTTGGGACCCAGACACACTGGCCCACCTGGCCGATTGCGCCGACACGCTGCGGCAATCGCTGACGGCCACCATCCAGCGCCAGGCGCTGTAGCAAACCGCCAAGGCGCGGCCACCCGGCCCCCGCATTCCGTCATTCGTCATGCTGCCCCTTGGGCAGCGGACGGGTGCGGACTATCGTGCAGGGCATGGAGAAACCAGAACCCAAGCCCACGCCGCTGAAGCGCCTGCTGCGCTCGCTGAACACCGGCAGCCTGGGCGTCACCACGGGCTTCGCCTTCACCGCGGCGGTGCTGCTGAGCCCCATCTTTGAGGTGTCCTTCGGCGTGCTGCTGGGCCGCACGCTGTTCGTGGCGCTGTTGCTGTTGCTGGTCTTCACGGTGTCGCAACGCTGGCCCGCACGCGGGCTGCCGGCCTGGCTGCCACGCTGGCTGTTCACGCTGATTGCCGTGTCGTTGGCGGCGCCGCTGGGCACGCTGCTGGTCTACCTGGTGGCGGTCGGCGGCCGGCCCCAGGCCATCTTCAGCAGCGGACCACGCCTGACGGGATTCTTCGTCATCACCATCACGGCCTTGCTGCTGGGCCTGCTGATCACGCTGACCGCGCAGTTGCGTGAACGCGAGGCCCGTGCACGCACGCTGGAACTGCAGGTCCAGCTGCAGCAAAGCCGCCTGGAAAAGCAGTCCGTGGACGCCCAACTGGCGCTGCTGCAGGCGCAGATCGAACCACACTTCCTGTTCAACACGCTGGCCAACGTGCAAGCGCTGGTGGAGACCAACTCACCACGTGCCGCGCCGGTGCTGCGCAGCCTGCAGGCCTACCTGCGCGCAGCCATGCCCAGACTGCACCGCGGCCAGTCCACGCTGGGCGACGAGCTGGGCCTGGTGCGCGCCTACCTGGAACTGATGCAGATGCGCATGCCGGACCGGCTGCAGTTCAGCCTGGACGTGGACCCGGCCTTGTCCGGCATGGCCTTCCCGGCGATGGCGCTGCTGACGCTGGTGGAAAACGCCGTGCGCCACGGCATAGACCCCAGCGAAACCGGCGGCCGGATCAACGTTGGCGGCCACGCCGAAAGCGATGGCGCGCGGCTATGGGTGCAGGACAGCGGCGTCGGCCTGTCGGACAAGGCCGAGCCCGGCACCGGCCTGCGCAACTTGCGTTCGCGCTTGGAAGCCTTCTATGGCCCTGGTGCGCGCCTGGACCTGCTGGAGGCCGAGCCGCAAGGCCTGCGCGCCGAGATCAACCTGCCGAGCTTGCAATGACACTGCCATGAACCCCATGACAACCACTGCCCTCGTCGCCGACGACGAACCGTTGCTGCGCGAACACCTGCGGCTGCAACTGGCCACGCTGTGGCCGGATCTGCAGGTGGTGGCCGAGGCGCGCAATGGCCGCGAGGCCATCGAACTGTTCGACGAACACGCGCCCGCCATCGCCTTCCTGGACGTGCACATGCCCGGGCTCAACGGCGTGGAGGTGGCGCGCGCCATCGGCGGCCGTGCACGCGTGGTCTTTGTCACCGCCTACGACCAGTACGCGGTGCAGGCCTTTGAGCAGGGCGCGGTGGACTACCTGGTCAAGCCCATAGACCCGGACCGCTTGGCGCTGACGGTGCAGCGCCTGCGCCAGCCGCCAGCCGCATCCGCCGCGCAGACCGACCTGGAGCCGCTGCTGGACGCGCTGTCGCAGCGCTTGCAACAACAGGCGCCGGCCCGTCAGCACCTGCAATGGATTCGCGCGTCCATGGGCCAAAGCGTGCGCCTGATCCCGGTGGAAGAAGTCGTCTACCTGCGCAGCGACGAGAAGTACACACTGGTCGCCTGGCCCGGCGGCGAGGCCCTGATCCGCAAGACCATCCGCGAGCTGGCAGATGAGCTGGACCCGGACCGCTTTGTGCAGATCCACCGCTCGGTGATCGTCGCACTGCCGCACATTTCACACGTTACTCGCGGTGCCAACGAAACGGCCGATGTGCACCTGCGCGGCCGCAAGGAGGTCTTGCCGGTGAGCCGCAGCTTCGTGCACCTGTTCCGACAGATGTGAAGTCGACGCCAGCCCGGCGTCGCCAATGCGACAGCGCTCGTGGTCCAGATCCACTGCTTATGATCCGCGCCGGCTCAACCCCACAGGAAACGACCATGCACGCTTGGCTCTGCGAAACCCTGGACGGCGTCAACGCGCTGCAATGGCGCGAACTGCCCACGCCCGAGCCCAAGCCGGGTGAGGTGCGCGTCGTGGTCAAGGCCGCCAGCCTGAACTTTCCGGATCTGCTGATCGTGGAAGGCAAGTACCAGTTCAAGCCGCCGCTGCCCTTTGTGCCCGGCGCTGAATTTGCCGGCACCATCGACGCGGTCGGTGAAGGCGTCAAGGGCCTGAAGGTGGGCATGCCGGCGGCCGCCATCGCCGGCACCGGCGGCTTCGGCACCCATGCCTGCGTGGACGCCACACGCGTCATCCCGCTGCCGCCCGGCTTTGCACTGGAAGACGGCGCAGCCTTCACCTTCACCTACGGCACCAGCCACCACGCGCTGATGGACCGCGCACAGCTCAAGGCTGGCGACACCGTGCTGGTGCTGGGCGCTGCCGGTGGTGTGGGTTCGGCCGCGCTGCAGATCGCCAAGGCCGCGGGCGCGAAGGTCATCGCCGCCGCGTCCACCGACGAGAAGTGCGCGCTGTGCAAGCAGCTGGGCGCCGACGAGACGCTCAACTACAGCACGCAGGACGTGCGCGAAACGCTGAAGGCGCTGACTGGCGGCAAAGGTCCGGACGTGGTCTACGACCCCGTGGGCGGCGCTTTGGCCGAGCCCGTCTTCCGCTCCATCGCCTGGCGTGGCCGCTACCTGGTCATCGGCTTTGCCGGTGGTGCCATCCCGGCCCTGCCGTGGAACCTGGCGTTGCTGAAGGGAGCGTCCGTGGTCGGCGTGTTCTGGGGCGATTTCGTCAAGCGTGAACCCAAAGCCAGTGCCGCCGCGCTGGGGCAACTGGCGCAGTGGTACGCCGAAGGCAAGATCAAGCCGGTGCTGGACCGCCCGCTACCCATGAGCGAGATCCGGCAGGCCTACCAGCGCATGTCATCGCGCCAGGTGCTGGGCAAGCTGCTGCTGGTGAATGCGTAAGCAGCTACGAACGAAACAAGGCGCCACCTCGGTTCCGCGCTAGCATCCTGGCCTCTCGTTGAAGGAGAGCCCGCCCGTGGCCGTCAAGGTTCTGATCCTCGAAGACAACCCGGTCGCACGCAGCTTCCTCTGCCGTGTCGTGCGCGAGAGCTTCAGTGACGCCATCACCATCACCGAGGCCGGTGACCTGGAATCGGCGCGCAAGCAGATCTCGCTGACTGGCGGCTCTCAAGGCCTGCACGGCACCGACCCCTTCAAGCTGATCCTGGTCGACCTGGAACTGCCCGACGGCAACGGCATGGAACTGCTGGCCGAACTGGGCCAGTACCCGGCCACCAAGATCGTCACGACGCTTTATTCCGACGACGACCACCTGTTCCCCGCGCTGCAGTGCGGTGCCGACGGCTACCTGCTGAAGGAAGACCGCTTCGAGGTGCTGGTGGAAGAGCTGCAGAAGATCGTGCGCGGCCAGCCGCCGCTGTCACCGGCCATCGCGCGCCGCCTGCTGACGCATTTCCGCCTGGGCGGCGGCCATGACCTGCACCCCGCGGATTCCGGCTTCACGCCGCCGGCCTTCAGCACCAGCAAGCCGGTGCCGATCGAAAAGCAGCTGGACCATGAGCGCCTGACACCGCGCGAGACCGAGGTGCTCACCTACCTGAGCAAGGGCTTCACGATCAAGGAGATCGCCAGCCTGATGGGCATCAAGTGGTTCACCGTCAATGACCACATCAAGTCCATCTACAAGAAGCTCAACGTGTCCAGCCGCGCCGAAGCTGCGGTGCTGGCCAGCAAGCAAGGCCTGGTCTGACGCTGCCGGGCGGCCCCGCCCGGTTGAGCCCGTGAACGCACCATGAGCGCACCGTTGCCAGGCGTCGGCGACACGTCGTCCTTCGAACCCAGTTCGCTGGACTTGGCGTCCGGCGCGCTGGAGCGTGGCGCTTGGCTGGGCTGGCGGCGCCGCGCGCTGGCGGCTGTGGCCTTGTTGGCCTGCCTGCTGCTGTTCGGCTTCACACGCTGGCTCAGCGCCACGCCTTTCGTGGACTCGCAGTGGAACGTCCGTGCGGACGGCGGGCTGCTGCTGCAGGCCAGCCCGCTGCCCGCGCTGCAAGGACTGGAGGGCCAGCGTCTGACGGCCCTGGGCGACGGCCGGGTCGCGGCACGCCCGGTGGACGCGCTGCTGCTGCACCGCGCACCGCGCTGGCAGGTCGACGACGAAGCCCGCGCACGCCAGGTGTCGCAGCAGGAATGGCTGTCGCAGTGCCTCGCCGGTGGCACGGTGGAACTGGTCTTCGAAGGTGGCCAGCATGTGCAGGTGCAAGCCCAACCGCGCGGCTTTGGCGGGCTGGGGCTGATGATCTGGCCGCTGGTGGGGCTGGTGCTGCTCTTGCTGCTGTTTGCCGCCGTGGTGGTGCTGGCCCGGCCGCAGCTGCGCAGCGCCATCTTCGCGCTGATGGCGCTGTGCCAGGCCGGCAACCTGGCCTTCATCGCGCTGGAAACCATGCGCGGCCTGGGCCTGCCGCCCGGTGCCGCCAGCGCCGACCTGCCCTGGCGCCTGACGCTGGACCTGCTGACCGCGGCAGCCATCGTGCAGGCCTTCTGGCGCTTGTCCAGCCAAGTCCCCCACGCGCATGCCGCCGCCGCGGCCACCTGGGGCCTGGTGGGCGCCATGCTCCTGTGGGCGCATGTCAGCCCGGCGTCTCTTCCCTGGGTGGCCGCCCAGGGCCTGTGCCTGGCGCTGGCCGCGATGGCCATCGTGGCCGTGCAACAGGCCCACCGCGCCGAGCCCAACCCCTCCGCCATCGTGATGCGGCGCTTTGCCGTTGTCGGCC
>JANOAM010000325.1:0-1622 GCA_031411215.1 Betaproteobacteria bacterium | reverse complement strand
ATCAAGGCGGCGAAGAAGGAAGTGGAAAGCGGCACGCCGGTGGTCTGGGACATCCTTGAAGAAGTCATCAAGGAACACCCGGTGCTGCTGAACCGCGCTCCGACGCTGCACCGCCTGGGCATCCAGGCCTTTGAGCCGGTGTTGATCGAAGGCAAGGCCATCCAGCTGCATCCGCTGGTGTGCTCGGCCTTCAACGCCGACTTCGACGGCGACCAGATGGCCGTGCACATCCCGCTGAGCATCGAAGCCCAGATGGAAGCCCGCACGCTGATGCTGGCGTCCAACAACGTGCTGTTCCCGGCGTCGGGCGAACCGAGCATCGTGCCGTCGCAAGACGTGGTGCTGGGCCTGTACTACGCCACCCGCGAGCGCATCAACGGCCGCGGCGAAGGCATGATCTTCAGCGACATGCAGGAACTGCAACGCGCGCTGGACAACGGTGCGGTGGAAGTCACCGCCAAGATCAGCGTGCGCATGCCCGAGTGGACCAAGGGTGCGGACGGTGAGTTCACGTCCGAAATCAAGCTGGTGAGCACAACGGTCGGCCGCGCGCTGCTGTCGGAAATCCTGCCCAAGGGCCTGCCGTTCAGCAACATCAACAAGGCGCTGAAGAAGAAGGAGATCAGCAAGCTGATCAACACGTCCTTCCGCAAGTGCGGCCTGAAGGAAACGGTGGTGTTGGCCGACAAGCTGCTGCAAGCGGGCTTCAAGCTGGCCACGCGCGCGGGCATCTCCATCGCCATCGACGACATGCTGGTGCCCAAGGAAAAGCCGGCCATGATCGAGAAGGCCGAGAAGGAAGTGAAGGAGATCGAGCAGCAGTACGTGAGCGGTCTGGTCACTGCCGGCGAGCGCTACAACAAGGTCGTGGACATCTGGGGCAAGACCGGCGACGAAGTCGGCAAGGTCATGATGCAGCAGCTGTCCAAGCAGAAGGTGCTGGACCGCCACGGCAAGGAAGTGGACCAGGAGTCCTTCAACTCCATCTACATGATGGCCGACTCGGGTGCCCGTGGTTCTGCGGCGCAGATCCGCCAGCTGGCCGGCATGCGCGGCCTGATGGCCAAGCCGGACGGCAGCATCATTGAAACGCCCATCACGGCCAACTTCCGTGAAGGCCTGAACGTGTTGCAGTACTTCATCTCCACCCACGGTGCTCGTAAGGGCCTGGCGGACACGGCGCTGAAGACCGCGAACTCGGGCTACCTGACACGCCGTCTGGTGGACGTGACACAAGACTTGGTGGTGACGGAAGTCGACTGCGGCACGCAGAACGGCATGAACCGCCGCGCGCTGGTCGAAGGTGGTGAGGTCATCGAAAGCCTGCGCGACCGGATCCTCGGCCGCGTGACGGCCATCGAGGTGCTGCACCCCGAGACGCAGCAGATGATGGTCCCGGGCGGCACCATGCTGGACGAAGACACCATCGACGTGCTGGAAGCAGCGGGCGTTGACGAAGTCAAGGTCCGCACCGCGCTGACCTGCGACACGCGTTTCGGCATCTGCGGCAAGTGCTACGGCCGCGACCTGGGCCGTGGTGGCCTGGTGAACACGGGCGAAGCCATCGGCGTGATCGCCGCGCAGTCCATCGGCGAACCTGGCACGCAGCTGACCATGCGCAC
>JANOAM010000324.1:0-4532 GCA_031411215.1 Betaproteobacteria bacterium | reverse complement strand
CCGCCACGTTGCGCACGGCGATGGGGCCGGCGGGGATGTCGGTGTAGTAATTGGCACCACCGCGGCCGCCGGTCTTGAAGGGCGCGGCGGCCGACAGCAGCGGCAGTTTTTCGTGCGGCGTGCCGGCCAGCGCTCGTCTTCCATAGGCCAGTTGCGCCAACGAGACCAGTTGCACGGAAGGGTCGTCCAGAACCTGGGCGAAGTAGCTGTAGATGGGCGCCAGGGTCTGCGCCACTTCGGCACGGATGAAGGCCAGCGTGCCGGCATGTTCGTCCTTGATCAGCTCGGCCACCGCGGGGTCGGGTTCGGCCAGAGGCTTGCGGGTGTCGCGGTTGTAGACGGGCCGCAGCGCGCCGCGGCCGTCAGTCACTTTCCAGGGGCCGCTGCTCTTGTCCAGCACCAGGTCCATCACACCCAGGTGGCTGCCCCAGAAGCCGGGCATCACGGCGGGTACGCCGTTGATGGTGCCGCGGTCGAGGTCCACCTTGGCATGGCGGTTGAAGAAACGGCCCGGGAACTCGCCATGCGAATGGCCGAACAGGATGGCGTTGACACCCGGCACTTCGGCCAGGCGGGCGACGGTGTTTTCGGCGAAGAACACGGTCTCACCGAATTCGAAGCCGGAGTGGGCCAGCACGACCACCACGTCAGCCCCTTCGGCGCGCATCTTGGGCACCAGCGTGCGAGCGGTCTGCGGGATGTCCAGTGGCGCCACCTTGCCCAGCAGGTGGATGCGGTCCCACTGCATGATCTGCGGCGGCACGAAGCCGATGACGCCGATGCGCAGCTTCTGCGTCTGGCCCGCTTCGTCGGTGAAACTGCGGTCCAGGATCACATAGGGCTTGAACGCGTTCTGGCCCTTGTTGGAGCCTTCGTCCAGCACCACATTGGCGTTGACGTAGGGGAACTTGGCACCCGGCAGCGCGCCGCGCAGGAAGGGCAGGCCGTAGTTGAATTCGTGGTTGCCCACGTTGGCGGCGTCGTATCCCAGCGCGTTCATCACCTTGTAGGCGGGGTGCACCTGCCCGGCGGTCAGCGGCTTGACGCGGGCCACGTAGTCGCCCAGCGGGTTGCCCTGCAGCAGGTCACCGTTGTCGAAGAGCAGCGAGTTCCTGGATTCGGCGCGGGCCGCCCTGATGAGCATGGCCGTGCGCGCCAGGCCGTAGTCGTCCACCGGCTTGTCCTGGTAGTAGTCGTAGGACATCAGGCTCATGTGCACGTCGGTCGTGCCCAGGATGCGCAGCTTGAGGGTCTGCGCGGTGGCGGTGGCCGCGGTTGTGAGAAGCACCAGGACCAGGGTCAGTGCGGTGGCAAGGCGGATCATGTTCGGGTGCATTGGGCGAGGAAGGCGGCGAGCCTACCAAGATCCGGCGGGCCGGCAAGGGCTCGGCGGCTCGGCCAGGGCGCAGTCGTCGGTCACAGGCTGGTCGATCTTGGCGTCTGGCGGCACAGGCTTCTGCTCGGCCATGACGCAGCCGTCGGCCACACGGTGGCCCATCTTGGCGTTCATCAGCATGCTCTTGGCAGGAATCTGGATCCACACGATGCCGGACCTCTTGTCTTCCAGGCGCACCGCGCCGCTGTCGGTCACCTCCGGCGCGACGGTGTAGCTGGCCTTGGCAAAGTCCAGCCTGAAGTAGCCGGACTTGCCGTCGACCTTGTTGACCGCGACCTGCTTGCTTTCGTCGCAGTCGGCGGTACCGACGAACACACGCTCGGCGGCGGCCAGTTGGCCATCGGTGAGCGGCATGTCGGGTTCGGCCGGTTCCGCGGTGGGCGGCTTGTTGTCAGCCGGCTTGGCAGCAGGTTTGGCAGCGGGCTTGGCGGCCGCCCTGGTGACCGCCTTGGCGGCCGGCTTGGCCGGTGCGGCGGTCTGGGCCAGGGCGGCGCCGCAGCAGGCGAGGGCGGCCGCAGTGGCCAGGAACGCGCTTGTCTTCTTCATGGCTTGCTCCAATGCGGCGCACTCGTGCACAGCCTCTAGGGGGCGGGAGGGGCGGGAAACCAGCGTTGCCGGATTTCGGCGGGCAACTGCGGTGCGCCCGCCATGGACGTGCGGTGCGCGCGCTCTATCAACTGCCAGAAGTAGCGGTAGCTGGCGCGGTCGTGCAGCGTGTCCTTGCTGCCGTGTTGGTGACTGATGGGTGCCCACTGCGCGTCTTCCGCGGCGCGGATGATCTCCACCGCCTGATCCAGTTCCGCCGCCGTGGGCGTGAAGGCTTCCACGATGGGCTTGATCTGCGCCGGGTGAATGCTCCACATGCGTGTGTAGCCCAGCCGCTTGCTGGCCATCTCGGCTGCGGCCTGCAGGGCGCGCGTGTCCTTGAATTCGGTGAACACGCAGTGCGACGGCACCTTGCTGGCGGCGTGGCAGGCGGCAGCAATCTCCAGCTTGGCGCGCAGCACCAGTGGGTGGTCGAATTGGCCAAGACCCGGTGTCGCACCCATGGCGGTTTGCGGGATGGCACCGCGGTGCGCGGACACGAAGTCCATCAGCCCGAAGCTGAGCGACTCGATGCGCGGGTGCGCCGCGATGTCAAAGACCTGGCGCAGCGCACCGTGGGTTTCGATCAGGGCGTGCAAGGGAACAGCGCCGCCGCCCAGTGCGTCAATGGCACTCGCCGCGTCTTCCACGTCGGCCAGGCGTTCAGGCTTGGGCAGCATCAGGTAGGCCGGCGCCCGGGCGCTTGCCAGGATGATGCGGGCCACGTCGTGGAACTTGGGGTGCGCCACCGGCAGCAGCCGCACGCCGACACGGCCCCAGCGGTTGTCCGGCCCGCCCAGGAGCGACACGATCAGGTGCGCGTGGTCCACCTCGCCACCCACCGGTGCGCCATCTTCGTTGTCCAGGGTGACGTCGAAGACCGGGCCCATCTCAGCCTGCAGCTGCAGGCTCTTGGTCATGCGCGGTTCGACACCGGCGTAGTGGTCGCAGACGGGCAGGGCCGCAGGCAGGGTCTCGCCCTCGGAGAACAGGGCCTGGTGGGGCAAGGCGGTGGTGGGTTGGGCCATGGCAGCAGCAGGTGGCAGCGGAGCCCGAGCGTAGCGCGTGTGACGCGGTGCACCCCAAGAGAGGGCCGCGCAGAGCGCACAACTGAAGTAGCGTTGTGTCCACAACCACGGAGCTGCCGGACATGGACATCGAGACCCTGGACAAACCGGATCAGCAGGCCCCGGCGCAGGCTCTGCGGCAACTCGACCAACTGCCGGGGCCCAGGACCTGGCCCGTGGTGGGCAACCTGCTGCAGATAGACGCCGACCGCATGCATCTGCAACTGGAGGCC
The DNA here is from genome assembly GCA_031411215.1 of Betaproteobacteria bacterium. Taxonomy (GTDB): domain Bacteria; phylum Pseudomonadota; class Gammaproteobacteria; order Burkholderiales; family Burkholderiaceae_C; genus Rubrivivax. Next base: position 1,251 of record JANOAM010000324.1, on the reverse strand, counting down.
TGGTGCGCGCAGTTCGGCCCCTTCTACCGCCTGCAACTGGGCCCGCGCCTTGTGCTGGTGGTGGGCGACCACGCCGCGACCGCAGCCGTGCTGCGCGACCGGCCCGACGGCTTCCGGCGCACCACGCGCATGGAGGAGATCGGCCAGGAGATGGGTCTGCTGCCGGGTGTCTTTGGCGTCAATGGCGACACCTGGAAGCGCCAGCGCCGCATGGTGATGGCCGGCTTTGACCCCGCGCATGTGCGCCGCTACCACCCAGCGCTGCTGCGGGTGGCGCAGCGGCTTTCCGAGCGCTGGGCGCGTGCGGCGCAGCAGGGCACGGCCATCGACCTGCAGGCCGACCTGATGCGCTACACGGTGGACGCCATCGCCGGCCTGGCCTTCGGCGCCGAGGTCAACACGCTGGAATCGGACGGCGACATCATCCAGCAGCACCTGGACAAGATCTTCCCCACGCTGTTCAAACGCATGATGTCGCCGCTGCCCACCTGGCGTTGGTTGCGCACGCCGGCGGTGCGGGAACTGGAGCGCAGCATCGCGGCAGTGAACGCCGCCGTGCAGGGCTTCATCGTGCAGGCCCGGCAGCGCCTCCAGGACCAGCCCGACCGGCGCCAGCACCCGCAGAACTTGTTGGAAGCGATGCTGGTGGCTGCCGATGAACCTGGCAGCGGCATCGACGACCTGCAGGTGGCCGGCAACGTGCTGACCATGCTGCTGGCCGGCGAGGACACCACGGCCAACACGCTGGCCTGGATGATCGACCTGCTGTGGCGCCACCCCGCCGCGCTGGCGCGTGCCACCGAGGAGGTGCGGCGTGTCTGCGGTGATGCACACGAGCCGACGCTGGAACAGCTGGCGGCACTGGACTACGTGGAGGCTTGCGCCCACGAGACCATGCGGCTCAAGCCGGTGGCGCCCATCATCGGTGTGCAGGCTTTGCGCGACACGGTCGTGGGCGACGTGCAAGTCAAGACCGGCCAGGTGCTGATCCACGTCATGCGGCGCGACAGTGTCAGCGACAGCCATGTGCCACACGCCGCGGCCTTCGAACCCGAGCGCTGGCTGGCCGATGGTCAACCCGGCGCGGCGGCTGCATCAGCGAAGCGCACGTCCATGCCCTTCGGCGCCGGCCCGCGCATCTGCCCAGGGCGCTACATGGCGCTGCTGGAGATCAAGCTGGCGATGGTGGTGCTGCTGGGTCGCTTCGACATCCAGGCCGTGGACACCGCCGACGGCCAGCCGGCGCGCGAG
>JANOAM010000323.1:0-13298 GCA_031411215.1 Betaproteobacteria bacterium | reverse complement strand
GTGACCAGCGCCGTGACCGTCGAAGGTGCCGGCTTCAGCAACGCCAGCACCGCCGTCTGCCCGGCGACGCTGGTGGCGGGTGCGTCCTGCGACATCGACATCGCCTTCACGCCGACTGCGGCTGCCACCGACTACAACGGCAACCTGCGCGTCGTCAGCAACGCCGCGGGCTCGCCGCACACGGCCGCGCTGCATGGCCGCGGCGTGGCTACCGCGGTGCCCAGCGTGGTCTGGGAGCCGCTGGTGTCGCGGCTGGACTTCGGCCAGGTCGCCGCGGGCTCGCTGTCGACGGTGCAGTCAGCCACGCTCAAGAACAACGGCCCGGGCGGTGTGCGCTTGACCTTGCTCAACGCCGTGGGCGCCGACGCGGCGGCTTTCTCGGTCACGGCCGGAAACTGCCAGTTGGGTGATGTGCTGTTCGAGGGCCAGACCTGCCGCATCGACATCCGCTTTGCACCGGCCACGGCCGGCACCAAGTCGGCCAATGTGCAGGTCGCCAGCACGGGCAGCTTCCCCACCGACCTGACGCTGACGGGCGTGGGTCTGGGCGGCCCGAACCCAGGCTTGGCGCTGTCGGTGCGCACGCTGGCCTTTGGCACAGTGCGCATGGGCACGCAGTCTGTGCCGTCGGAGCTGACGCTGTCGGCCAACGGCTCGGGTGTGGTTCGTGTGACCGGGCTGCTGATCAGCGATGGCTGGACGGTGCAACCCAAGAGTTGCCAGGCGCTGCCCTTCACGCTGCAAGCCGGCAGTGAGTGCACGTTGACGGTGGTGTACACGCCGCGCGCCGTGGCTGCCGCCACAGGCCAGTTGACGGTGAGCTCCGACGCCACCAACGGCACGACGCAGCAGGTGGCGCTGTCCGGCTCGGGTGAGGCGCCGCCGGAGCTGTCCAGCGGTGGCTGCTCCATCAGCCAGGGTGGCATCGAGGGCATGGACCCGACCTTGGCGCTGCTGGTGCTGCTGGCCCTGGTTGGACTGGGATACCGCCGCCACCTTCGGCAGCAAGCAGTGCGCCGCGCGCAATGACCAGCACCACGCTAGCTGCCTGGCCAGGTGCCAGGCCGCGCGCGGGCGGCGCGCAGCAGCACATGGGCACAGCCGCGGCGCTGCTGGCCTGGGCGGCAGTGACCGCCGTACTGGAACAGGGCGGCGCGCCACGTGTGCTGTTGCTGCTGGTGCTGGCGCCCGTGCTGGAGGAGGCCGCCTTCCGGGCAGGCTTGCACGAGGCGCTGCTGGCCAGGCGCTGGTCGCCGATGGCGGCCAACGGGCTGACCGCACTGACATTCGCCGCTCTGCACGTGTGCGTGCAGGGCAGCTGGCAGGGCGCCCTGGTGGTGGTTCCTGCACTGCTGATCGGTGCAACCTACAACCGCTGGCGGCGGGTGCGCTGGTGCGTGCTGCTGCATGCAGCCATGAATGCCGCCTGGCTGGCGGTGACGCTCATGAACAGGGCAGCTTGAGGACCCAACGATGATCAACAAGAAACTGCGTCCGTTCCTGCTGGCAGGCTTGCTGCTGGCCGGTGCTGGCGCTGCACAGGCCCAGGCTGACTACCTGCTGTACGGCGTCGCCGACCTGTCATACGGCCGCTTCGAGCCCAGTGGCCAGATTCCCGACAACCGCTTCAACAGCAATTCGCTGACCGGCAGCTTTGCGGGGCTGAACCTCAAGTACGGCTTTGAAGGCGGCTGGTCGGTGGGCACCACGCTGGAGAGCTTCTTCCGCTTCCAGGATGGCCGGTTGGGCCGCAAGAACGACGACCCCATCCTGTCGCGTAACGCCTTCGTGTCGGTGTCGAATGCCGACTACGGCTTGGTGCGCATAGGCCGGCTGCAGAGCTACCTGTTCGACGCGACGATTCGCTTCAACGCCTTGGGCAACTCCATCGCGTTCGGCCCAGCCGTCCGGCATCTCTTCCAGGGCGGCAACCTGGAAGGTGTGCAAGGCGACTTCTATTGGAGCCGGGCGGTCAGCTATTCCACGCCCAACATGGAAGGTGTCACCGTCAACCTGATGCGCGCCCAGCCTGCCAAGGACATCTCCGGTGGCTTGACCGGCGGCAGCCTGGTGGTGGCGCGCGGCCTGTTCGCCATGTCGCTGTCCGCGCAGCAGGTGAAGCTGGACGACGGGTTCACCGTGCCCGCCACCAAGGAAACTGCGGTGCAGCTGGGCGCGCTCTACAACTTCGGCCTGCTGCGGGTGTTCGGGCAATTCACCGCCACCAATGACCAGGGGCTGGACGTGCGCAGCAAGATCTTCTCGACCGGCGCCAACTTGGCTTTGGGGCCGGGCAACGTGCTGTTCCAGATGGCCACGACCAAGTCCACCGGACCGGCGGTGGACCGCAAACACACATCCGTCGCTGGCGGCTACCAGTGGAGCTACGACAGCGTCACCGACATCTACGGCTTGGCGATGGACGACCGCGTCAACGGCCAGACCCGCGGTGTCTCCGCCGCGCTGGGTGTGCGCTACAAGTTCTGAGCGGCGGCTGGCTCAGGCCGCCTTGGCTGCCCGCTCGCGATAGTGGTAACGGTAGGCGTCGGCAAAGCCCAGCCGGCCATAGACCTTGAGCGCCGGGTGGTTGACGGCATCAACCTGCAGGTAGCCGGCCTTCGCGCCCTGCTGGGCAGCCGTGGAAAGCATGCGCTCACACAGCAGCTTTGACAGGCCCTGGTTGCGCGCTTCGGGGTGCGTGAACACGTCGTACACACCCACCAGGTCGGCTTCGCGGGCAAACTGCCCGCAAGCCAGCATCAGGCGGTCCGATTCCCGCCAGATGGCCCAACCCTGGTAAGGCACCGGCGAGTGCATCAGGCGCAGGGCGTGGCTGGTGCGGTGCTCGGGCGGTGAGCCGCGCAGGTCGCCCACGGCGTCTGCGAAGTCAGCGCCATTCAGCGGCGCCCACCGCAGGCCCGGCGGCAGGGCGCGCGCCGCCGCCGACAGTGAGGACGGCAGTTGCGGGCAGATCATGACCCGCGTCTCGTCCACCAGGCCGTAGCCCTGCCGGTCCAGTTCCACATCCAGGCCGGGCGGTTGGGTGAAGCGGGTCAAGCGGAAGATCATGGGCACGCCAGCATCACGGTATACCTGGTCAGCAAGCGCCAACTTTTGCTCCAGCGAAAGCAGGCCGGGTGCCAGGGCATTGATGCAGCGGGCCCGGCGTGCCTTGCCGGGCAGGTAGCGCACCAGCCAGCCGTCCAGCCAGCGCTGCTGCGGTGGGGCGCTGGCGTTGAGGCCGGCGTCCTCCACACGCGACATCAGGGCCACATCGAACGGTTCAGCCAAGGCGCGCCGCCATTTCCTTGGCGAATTCGACGAAGGCCACCGCGCCCTTGGACGACGGATCAAAGGTGACGCCGGGCTGGCCGTAGCTGGGAGCTTCAGCCAGCCGTACGTTGCGCGGGATCACGGTGTTGAACACCTTGTCGCCGAAGTGCGACTTGAGCTGATCGCTCACCTGCTGCTGCAGCGTGATGCGCGGGTCGAACATCACACGCAGCAGGCCGATGATCTCCAGGTCCTTGTTGAGGTTGGCGTGCACCTGCTTGATGGTGTTGACCAGGTCCGACAGCCCTTCCAGCGCGAAGTACTCACATTGCATGGGCACGATGACACCGTGGGCTGCGCACAGGCCGTTGAGGGTCAGCAGGCTCAGGCTGGGCGGGCAGTCCACCAGCACGAAGTCGTAGTCGTCCTTCACAGCTTCCAGCGCGCCCTTGAGGCGGCGTTCGCGGCGTTCCAGGTCCACCAGTTCCACTTCCGCACCGGCCAGTTCTCGGTTGGCGCCCAGCACGTGGTAGCCGCCATGCGGGCTGGGCTGCCGCGCGTCGGCCACGGTGGACGATTCCAGCAGCACGTCATACACGCTGGCGGGCAGGGCGCGCTTGTCGATGCCGGAGCCCATGGTGGCGTTGCCTTGCGGGTCCAGGTCTACCAGCAGCACACGCTTGCCCGTCAAGGCCAGACCAGCCGCCAGGTTCACTGTCGTAGTCGTCTTGCCGACGCCACCTTTCTGGTTGGCGATGCAGAAGATGCGCATGGTCAGTTCGTGCCCAGCTTGATGCCGAAGCCCACCAGGAAAACGCCGGCCAGCTTTTCCAGGCCACGCGCCAAGCGCTGGTGCGCACGCACCTTGGCGCTGACGGCTTCGGCAAAGGCGCAGAGCACCAGGCAGTACAGCGCCGTGACGACCGCGATGGTGGCGGCCATGGCCGCAAAGGTGAGCACGCCGCGGTGCTGGGCCTGGTCTATGAACAACGGGAAGAAGGCCATGTAGAACACGATGGCCTTGGGGTTGAGCAGGGTGATGACCGCCGCCTGGCGGAAGTAGTTTCGCGGCTCGATGCGGATGGGCGATGCGCTGCCAGGCTTGGCAAAGATCAGCTTCAGCCCGATCCAGCCCAGGTAGGCCGCACCGGCGTACTGCACGGCCTTGAACACCAGGGGGTTGGCGGCCAGCAGGGCCGCGACACCGGCCACAGCAAGCCACAGCAGGACCTGGTCACCGACGATCAGGCCCAGCGTGGCGGCCGCGCCAGCCCGGAAACCGCCCTGGGCAGTGGACGTGAGCAGGGCGAAGGTGCCCGGCCCGGGCAGGGCCAGGAAGAGCAGGATGGCGGCGCAGAAAGCGCCGAAGTCGGCAATGCCGAGCATGCGGCTGGTCCCTTGCGGTTCTTTGGTTGAGGCCGCCCGACCGGTGGGTCAGGGGCTGCGGTGCGGGGTTTGCCGGCCAGCAGGCACTGTCGAAGCCGCCTTGGGCAGGCAAGGAGCGTATCGCAACTTCGCCGCCCACCGAGAGCTGGAGCGCGCGGCAAAGCGCCGGACCGACCCGCATTTGTGGCTCATGGACCACGGCCAGACACAGGCCGCATCCAGACCAGGCAGCGGTCGGCGTCGAGCCCGGGCACCTGCAGTTGTTCCACGTGAAACACCGACACCCTGGCAGGCAGTGCGGCCATTTCTTCGTCGGGCCGCTTGCCCTTCATGGCCATCCAGACACCGGCCGGTGCCAGCAGCTGCGCCGTGAGCGAGGTGAAGTCCAGCAGAGAGGCAAAGGCGCGGGACGTGATCACATCAAATCCCGGCGCCTGCAGTGTTTCGGCCCGGGCATGCACAGCGTGCAAGTTGGGCAAGGCCAGCTGGCCCGCGACCTGCCGAATGAAGGCGGCCTTCTTGCCGACCGTGTCCACACAGGTGACGTCCAGCGCCGGCGCCAGCACTGCCAGTACCACGCCCGGCAAACCGCCACCACTGCCCATGTCCAGGACACGGCCAGCAGCGCACTGCGCGAGCAGTGGTTTGACCACCGCCAAGCAATCCGCCAAGTGCTGCGTCAGCATGGCGTCCCGCTCACGCACCGCTGTCAGGTTATAGGTCGCGTTCCAACGCTGCAGCATGTCCAGGTAGGTGGACAGTGCCACCAACTGCGCTGCGCCCGGCTCCAGCCCGAGCGCGCTGCAGACGGATCCGATCTCGCCTGCGGCCACTCAGGCGGCCTCGCCGCTGACCGCAAAGCCTTTGTAGCGGTTCTTCTTCAGGTGCACCAGCAGCAGTGAGATCGCAGCGGGCGTGACACCGGACACGCGCGACGCCTGCCCCAGCGTGGCCGGGCGGTGGCGGGTGAGCTTCTGCCGCACCTCGAAGGACAGGGCGGTCACCTTCGCATAGTCCAGGTCGTCCGGCAGGGCCAGGTTTTCCAGGCCGACGGCGCGCTCGACCTCGTCCTGCTGCTTGCTGATGTAGCCCGCGTACTTGATGCTGACCTCGGCTTGCTCGATCACCGCGTCGGCCTCGGCCGCGCCGAATTCCGCCTGCAATGTTTCACGTGAAACAGCGGCCGGGTGGTGGGCGATGCGCGCCGCCTCCATCACGGCATCAAAGCCGACCCCAGGGCGGCGGAGCAAATCGACCAGCGCGTATTCATGTTCCAGGGCTTTGCCAACCAGGCGCTCGGCAGCGTCAGCAGGCAGGGTGGCAGGGCGAACCCAGATGCCGCGCAAGCGCTGCAGCTCACGTTCCAGGCGCTCCCGCTTGCGCGCGAAAGCGGTCCAGCGGCGGTCATCCACCAAACCCAGTTCGCGTCCGGCCTCGGTCAAACGCAAGTCGGCGTTGTCCTCGCGCAGCTGCAGCCGGTACTCCGCACGGCTGGTGAACATCCGGTAGGGTTCGGTGACGCCCTTGGTGACCAGGTCGTCCACCAGCACGCCCAGGTAGGCCTGGTCACGGCGCGGCAGCCAGGCCGCCTTGCCCTGAACCTGCAAGGCGGCGTTGGCACCCGCGAACAAGCCTTGGGCCGCAGCCTCCTCATAGCCCGTGGTGCCGTTGATCTGCCCGGCAAAAAACAGCCCGCCGATGCTGCGCGTCTCGAAGCTGGGCCGCAGTTCGCGCGGATCGAAGTAGTCATACTCGATGGCGTACCCGGGCCGCAGGATGTGCGCGCGCTCAAGGCCGGCCATGGACTGCACAGCCGCGATCTGGACGTCGAAGGGCAGGCTGGTGCTGATGCCATTGGGGTAGAACTCGTGCGTCGTCAGCCCCTCAGGCTCCAGGAATATCTGGTGCGAGTCCTTGTCCGCAAAGCGGTTGACCTTGTCCTCGATGCTGGGGCAATAGCGCGGGCCCACGCCTTCGATGACGCCCGTGAACATGGGGCTGCGGTCAAAACCGCTCTTGATGATCTCGTGCGTGCGCGTGTTGGTGTGCGTGACCCAACAGGGCACCTGGCGCGGGTGCTGGCTGGCGGAGCCCAGGAAGCTGAACACCGGCACCGGGTCCAGGTCGCCGGGCTGTTCCTCCAACTTCGAGAAGTCGATGGAACGGCCGTCTATGCGTGGCGGCGTGCCCGTCTTCAGCCGCCCCTGCGGCAGCTTCAACTCCTTCAACCGAGCGGAAAGGCTGATCGCTGGCGGGTCACCCGCGCGGCCTCCGCTGTGGTTCTGCAGGCCGACATGGATGCGTCCGTCCAGGAAGGTGCCCGCCGTCAGCACCACCGCGCGGCAGCGGACCTGCACACCCAGCTGCGTGACGGCGCCGACCACCCGGTCGCCTTCGACCAGCAGGTCATCCACTGCTGCCTGGAACAGCCACAAGTTGGGCTGGTTCTCCAGCCGGTGGCGGATGGCCGCCTTGTAAAGCACCCGGTCGGCCTGCGCGCGTGTGGCCCGCACGGCCGGGCCTTTGCTGCCGTTGAGGATGCGGAACTGGATGCCGGCTTCGTCCGTGGCCTCGGCCATGGCGCCACCCAAGGCGTCCACCTCCTTCACCAAATGACCCTTGCCAATGCCGCCGATGCTGGGGTTGCAACTCATCTGCCCCAGGGTTTCGATGTTGTGCGACAAAAGCAGGGTGGTGCAGCCCATGCGGGCAGAAGCCAGCGCGGCCTCGGTACCGGCATGGCCACCGCCGACGACGATCACATCGAATGTTTGAGGGTGCAGCATGAAGGTCGTGATTCTACGAAGGCGTCCCCTGCCGCAGGGGGCGATAGCATCACTGCATGGATTGCCGCCCGCTGTGCGGTGCCTGCTGCACGGCACCATCCATCACCACACCCATACCAGGCATGCCCGGCGGCAAGCCGGCCGGCGTGCGCTGCGTTCAGCTGGACGATCAAGAGCGCTGCCGGCTGTTTAGTCGTCCGGAACGACCCCGGGTCTGCCTGTCCTTGGTGCCTCACGTCGAGATGTGTGGCAGCACGCGTCAGCAGGCCGTGGCTTGGCTGACGCGGCTGGAAGACCAGACCAGGCCCAGGTTGCCTTGAGGTGCTACTGAGCCACAAAGGCTAGAGACGAAAGCGAGCGCTCACAACCTTCCTTTCAGGCCACCATGGCGCGCTGTCGCATCAGCGCATTGGCCGAAACCGCCCGCGCACGGCTGGGGTCGAGCAAGGTCGGCCCGGTCGCTGGGTCCACCCGGCACAGCGCACGCGGCCAGTCCAGCGTCTCCGCGCCCAGGGTCTGCGGGCCGCCGGCCACGCCAGCTGTCCCTACCACCTGCCGCACCACGTCTTGCCATGCCGTGGCATGGGCGATGCGATTGAGGCCGACGATAAGCTGGAGTTCATCAAACTCGCTGCCGTCGTCGCCGACGAGCTTCAGATTGCTGATGAACCCATTCGGGTCGCGCAGGGCGGGCACACCTTGCACGGCTTCCACCCATTCCCAGGCGGCGCCCAGCAGTGACCCGTCGCCGAGTTGAGCAGCCCACACGGTTTCACCAATCGTGCGACCCAGTTCATCCCGTTCGGCGCGAATGTCGGTGCCCATATGGTGAAATACGGGCCACAGAGCGGCGGAAGCCGGGGGTTGCCAGACCACTTCTGGCCAGGACTTGAGAACCCAACTGCGCATTGACATCTTGACGTCTCCCATATGCCTTGACGAGACCCAAGCGTGATGCAGACACCAGGCCCTGGCAACCTAGCAACCTGAACAGTGACATGACCGCAGTCGGGTATCAGCACTACCTCGATGTCGCCAGTGCGCGGGATGTGCCGACGTTCCGCAAACGCCTGGAGGCCTTTGCGAACCGGCTGGACTTTCCGCTGTTCAATGCCACCGTGGTCGTCGAACAGCCGGCCGCCCGCCCGCTGGTCATCGCGCTGCGCAACACCCCCCAGGCCTTCACCGAGGCCACCGAAAGCCACACCGCAGGGCAGCGCGACCCCGTGTCCCAGCGCTTGCGCACGGCCACTTCTCCGGTGATGTACGACCAAGGGCTCTACGTCAACCACTCGGCGGGCGACCTTTGGGAAGAACAGGCGCCGTACGGGTACCACGCGGGCATCTCCATGCCCATGCACCTGTCCGGCGGGCGGCACTTCATCCTGGGCGTGGACCGGCCCAACCCGCTGCCGGGTGACCCGGACAAGCTGATCCGCATGATGGCCGACCTGCAGTTGCTGGCCGTGTTTGCGCAGGAGACCGCCATGCGGCTGCTGCTTCCGCAGGCAACGGACCGGCAAGAGGTGCCTTCCTTGTCCGCGCGCGAGCAGGAAATACTGAAGTGGACGCTGGCCGGCAAGTCCAACCAGGTCATAGGCCAGCTGCTCAACATCAGCCTCAGTACGGTGAACTTCCACATGCGCTCGGCGATGGGCAAGCTGGGCGTGGCCAGCAAGCACCAGGCCGCAGCCAAGGCCCACTCGCTGGGCCTGATCTGAGGCGCAAGTCCGGCGGCGGAAAAAAGACGGCGCCGGCTCCTTGCGAAGACGGCGCCTAACGCCAGGGCCCTTGGAGGGTCAGGTACCCCGGCGCCGAAGTGCCAAAGCGGCTATCACCAGAACCGCTGAGGCAGAACAAAAGGTCAGAGTGACGGAGCGCGGCGGGCTGCCGCAGTTAGCGTGGTTGAGCCGGGTTCACTCCCACCCTTGACCGTCGCGGGGGCCACAGAACAGCGAAATGAGGAAATCGAACATGGCCGTCTCTCCGTAGATGGGGCCTGGCTTGGCCCGTTGAATGAATTGGACCAAGTTGGGCTCACTTGCGCACCTGCACACCTGTGCAGGTAGCCCCATGTAGCGACCGAGACGGGTCTGTGACTTATTCGGCCCTGATCAGGACTTCACAGCCGCGCTGCGCAGTGTGCGCGCCACGAAGGCCAGCGCCAGCAGGGTGAGCACCACGCACACGCCCGTGGCCGTGGCGGCGTCCGCCCAGGGCATGGGCTCGCCCTTCAGCACACGGCCCATCAGCGTGACTTGGGACAGCGCCGGCACCAGGTAGTGCCATGGCGCCGTGCCTTCCTGGTTGAACACCGTCACCAGTGGCAGCAGCGAGATCGCCAGCACCACACCCGTAGCATTGGCCTGCGCCTCCTTGAAGCTCTTGCAACGGATGGCAATGGCCATCAGCAGCGCTGCCAGGAAGGCGGCCACGGGCAGCAGCAACGTGATGAAGGCCAGCGCCTCACCGGCGCCAAAGCGGAACATCGCGGCCAGCGCCTCGCTGCGCAACAGCCACTGGCCGGGCAGGAAACTCAGGCAGGACAGCACGGCGATCATCATGCCCACCGTTGCCACAGCGCCCCACTTGCCCAGCACCAGCGCCAGCCGCGGCGCCGGGTTCATCAGCAGCGGTTCCAGCGAGCCGCGTACGCGCTCACCGGCCGTGCTGTCCAGTGCCGCGTTCAGCGCGCCGTATAGAACCGCCATCAGCACGAAGTAGGGCACCATGGTCGCCAGCTGCGACGCGCGTACCGCCGCATCCGCCAAATCGCGCTCCTGGATGCGCACCGCCTCCAGCGCCACCGGCGACACACCGCGCACGGCCAGGCGCAACAGCCCCTGCTCCTGGTTGAAGCCGCGCAGCAGCCGCGTCAGGCTGCCCGCGCCGGCCTGCGCGCGCTGGTTGCCAGAGCTGGAGACGACTTCCACCTCGGGTGTCTCACCCGCGGCCAAGTCGGCCTCGAACTGCTTTGGGATCACAACCACCGGGTCACCCAGCTTGCTGTCACGCAGTTGCTGTTCCCAGCCTGCAGGCGCCTCACGCACGGTGTAGGTCTGGCGCAGCACGTAGTTGCGCAGCGTGGGCGCGTGTTCCATGCCCACGGCGACGATCTCGCGCGCTTCTGCGCGCTTCTCGAAGCCTGCCACCAGGCTGCTGACCAGCACCAACACCAGCGGGCCGACGGCGACCGAGCTCAGCAACACCATGGTCAGCGTGCGCCGGTCGCGCAGCGCGTCCACCAGTTCCTTGAGGTAGACCGTCCAGGCGGCCGGGATCATGGGGCGGCTCCTTCGTGGGGTTCATGGGGGAACGCCAGCTTCACAAAGGTCTCCTCGAAGTCCGTGCTGCCAGCCTGTGCCGACAACTCCGCCACCGTGCCGGCCGCCACCGTGCGGCCCTGCGCCACCACCACCACGTGGTCACACAGCCGCTCCACCTCCTGCATGATGTGGGTGGAAAAGACGATGCACTTGCCCTCGTCGTCACGCAGCCGGCGCAGTGCGTCGCGCAGCGCGCGTGTGGCCAGCACATCCAGGCCGTTGGTGGGTTCGTCCAGCACGATGTTGGGCGGGTTGTGCACCAGCGCCCGGGCCAGTGCCGTCTTCATGCGTTCGCCCTGGCTGAAGCCGTCGGTGCGGCGGTCCAGCAGCGGCACCATGTCCAGCACGTGGGCCAGCTGGTCGGCACGCGCCGACGCGGCTGCGCGGTCCATGCCGTGCAGGCGGCCGAAGTAGACGATGTTCTCGCGTGCCGTCAGGCGTGGGTACAGGCCCCGCGCGTCGCTCAGCAGGCCCAGACGTGCCAACGCCTGGCGCGGCCGCGTGGCGACTTCGATGCCGTCCACACGCACCTGGCCCGCGTCGGGTTCGATCAAGGCCGCCACCATGCGCAGCGTGGTGGTCTTGCCGGCACCGTTGGCACCCAACAGGCCCGTGATGCGGCCGTCCGCTGCCGTGAAGTCCACGCCGTCCACGGCTTGCACAACTCGCTTCTTGCGGCCGCTGCCGCTGCTGAAGCACTTGCTGAGTTGATGGACTTCGATCATCGCGCGGCTCCCGATGCAGCCAAGCCGGGCGGCACAAACAACGCCGGGCGCGGAATGCCTGCGGCGCAACCTGCATCCACTGCCAAAGCATCGGCATCGCTGGCCGCATCGATGAAGCGGAACAGCACATCGCGCATGCAAGGCAGGCTCATCACACCGTGGCCGGCTTGCGGCACGACCACGTGGCGAGCCTTGGCGCCCAGGGCCTTGGTGACACGCTCGCCATGGCGCGGCGGGGTCACCGGGTCTGCACCGCCCGACAACACCAGCGTGGCAGCAGGTGCGGGTGGCACGGTGTAGAAGGCCGCGGGCAATTCGCCGCGCGGCCACTGGGTGCAGACCCGTTCGTAGAGGTCTGAAGCCGCCTTGCCGAAGTCGAGCCCCGGCTGGTCGGTGGCCTGTGCCAGGCGCGGCAGGTCCTCTGCGCAGACCACCGAGAAGTGCATGCCACCTGCCAGGCGGATGCCACCACGCGAACCCATGGCCGAACCCAGGCCGATCAGCGCTTCAAAACGCCCCTGCGCCGCTTCGCTCACCGCCAAGGGCAGGGCCGCGGCCAACGCAGGCACATACAAGGGCAGCCGCACCTGGCCCAGCACGAAGTCGCGCGTGATCGTCACCTGCTGCAGCGCGCCGGTCAGCGGGTGCTGCACACGGGCCTGCAGTGGCAGCCGCGCCAGCAGCGCACGCCAGTCCTGGTCCAACGTGGGATAGCGTTGCACGCAGGCCATGTCGGTCTTGCAGGCCGCCAGCAAAGCGTCCAGCGCGGCCTGGTTGTCGGTGGACATCGCCATGGGCAGCACCATGTCCGGCGGCGCCACGCCGTCAATCACCGCGCGCCGCACGGCCTTCGGAAACTGCCGTTGGTAGTCCAGCACCGCACGGGTGCCGTAGGACCCGCCGACGATGTTGATCTGCTCGACGCCCAGCGCCTGGCGCACCGCGTCGGCGTCCTGCATGGCGATGGGCGTGGTGAAGTAGCGCAGGTCACCATACGGCAGCGCCTGCAGCTTGGCGCGGCAGGTTTCCAGCAGCGCCATCTGGCGGTTCATGTCCACGACTTCGGCCAAGGGCGCAGCCTGCGGCGGCTCGTCACACAGCAGCGGCGCGCTGCGGCCGGTGCCACGCTGGTCAATCAGCACCACGTCACGGCGGTAGCCCAGGCGCGACAGCATGCGTGACACCTGGCCGCCCACGTCCATGGCGCTCTGGCCCGGGCCGCCGGCAAAGAAGAACACCGGGTCGGCCTTGCGGTTGCGGGCCAGGGCGGGCAGCACGGCGTAGTGGATGTCGATGCGCTTGCCGGCGGGGTCGGCCGGGTTCAAGGGCCGGCTGAGCACGCCGCACAGCGCGTCATGCTCCACGCCCTTCACGCGGCATGGTTTGAGGCCCGGGCGCGACTCAGCCGCGGTGGCGCCACTGACCAATGCCACCAGAACGGCAGCGGCCAGCGGAAACAAGAGAGAGATCTGCATGGCGCCAATTCTGCGGCGCGCGGCCCACGAGCCCTGGTCGCTTGTGGCGAACGGCAAACCCGGCAGATGAACGGCGTCAGGCCAGCATGCGCTGCACGTCGCCACTGGCCAGCAGCCGGCCCAGGTCGTCCGCACCACCCACCAGCACGCCTTTGACGAAGACCATGGGGAAGGTCGGCCAGCCGGTCCACATCTTCAGCGCGTTGCGGCGGCGCCAATCGCTCACATAGCTGCCGTATTCCAGATAGTGGTGCGGGATGCCCGCCTCTTTCAGCAGCCGGCGCGCCTTGCGCGGAAAGGGGTTCAGCCCCATGCCCACCACCACCA
>JANOAM010000322.1:0-5774 GCA_031411215.1 Betaproteobacteria bacterium | reverse complement strand
TTGCTGCCACCCAGGCCATGGACAAGGCGCTGAAGGCCGAAGACCTGGACGCCTGGGCCGCTGCCGACGAACGCTTCCATGCGCACCTGATCGATCTGGCCGGCAACCGCCAGCTGCAGGCCACGGTCCTGAACTATTGGGACCGCGCGCACCGCGCACGCATGTTCAGCCTGCGCCTGCGACCCAAGCCGGTGAACTCGACCAAGGAACACATGCAGATGGTGGAGCGCTTGCGCGCCGGCGATGCCGCAGGCGCCGCCGCCGTCACCCGCGCCCACCGCGAACGCGCCAGCGGTGAGCTGGTGACGATCTTCGAACACTTCAAGCTGGCGCAGATGTGAAGGCACGATGAGCAAGACCTCCTACTCCATCGCGGTGTTGCCGGGCGACGGCATCGGCCGCGAAGTCACGGCCGCGGCACTGCAGGTGCTGCATGCTGTTGAGCCGCGCATCGGCCGCCGCTTCGACACCGCCCTCCACCCGGCCGGCGCGCAGCACTACCTGGACAGCGGTGTGGCGCTGCCAGATGCCACGCTCGAGGCCTGCCGCAAGGCCGATGCGATCCTGTTCGGCGCCATGGGCCTGCCCCATGTGCGTGGCAGGGACGGCACGGAAATCATCCCGCAGCTCGACATCCGGTTCGCACTCGACCTGTATGCCGGCGTGCGGCCCATACGCACCTTCGCCGGCCTGCCCGGACCGCTGGCCGACCCGCGCGCCGCGCAGATCGACCTGGTACTGGTGCGCGAGAGCACCGAAGGCCTGTTCCACGCCCGGGGCCGCGGCACCATCGAAGGCGAGGGCAACGCGCAGGCGGCCTATGACACGATGAAGATCACGCGCACCGGCACCGCGCGCGTGTGTGACTTCGCGCTGCAACTGGCGCGCCAGCGCAAGGCTCAGGGCAAGCCGGGCCGCGTCACCAACGTCGACAAAGCCAACGTCTTCGCCTCGATGGCCTTCTGGCGCCAGGTGTTCGAAGAACGCGCCCAGGCCTTCCCCGACGTGTCGACCGAGCACGCCTACGTGGATGCGATGGCGCTGAACCTGGTGATGAAGCCCTGGGCCTATGACGTCCTGGTGACCGAGAACATGTTCGGCGACATCCTGTCGGACCTGATCGCTGCGCTGGCCGGCGGCATGGGCATGGCGCCTTCGGCCGACATCGGTGACGACTACGCCCTGTTCCAGCCTGCGCACGGCACGGCGCCCGACATCGTCGGCCAGGGCATCGCCAATCCGACGGCAACGATCCTGTCGGCCGCGATGATGCTCGACTGGCTGGCTGTGCGCCACGGCGACACCACGCTGGCCGACGGCGCGCGTGCGATCGAAACGTCGCTCGCGGCAGCCTTCGCCGCGGGTACGGTGCGGCCACGCGAGTTCGGCGGCAGCAGCAGCACCGCCGACATCGTGCGTGCGGTGATCGCAGGGCTTTGACGTGACGATGAACGAGCACGTCGTCATGGTCGGTGCCGGCTACTGGGCGCAGTTCCAGGTCGAGGGCTGGCGTGATGCCGGCGCGCCGCTGCTGGCCCTGTGCAACCGCCACCTGGGGGCGGCCGAGGCCCTGGCAGAGCGCTACGGCGTGCCCCGCTGCTACAGCGACGTGGCGCAGATGCTCGATAGCGAACGGCCAACGCTGGTCGATGTGTGCCTGCCGCCCGTGGCGCAAGAGCAGGCGGTGCGTGCCGCCATCGAACGCGGCATCCCCACCATCTGCCAGAAGCCCTTCGGCACCGACCTCGAACAAGCCGAAGCCATGACGGCGCTGGCAGAAGACGCCGGCGTGCCGCTGGTCATCCACGAGAACTTCCGCTTCGCGCCGTGGTTCCGCGAGCTGCGACGCTGCATCGACGCCGGCTTGCTCGGCCGCGTCCACGGCATGGCCTTCCGCCTGCGCCCCGGCGACGGCCAGGGCCCGCAGGCCTACCTGGACCGCCAGCCCTACTTCCAGCAAATGCCCGAATTCCTGGTGCGCGAGACGGCCGTGCACTTCATCGACACCTTCCGCTTCCTGATGGGGGAGGTGCGTGCGGTCACGGCCCGGCTGCGCCGCCTGAACCCGGCGATCGTCGGCGAAGACGCCGGGCTGCTGATCTTCGAGCACGACGACGATCGCACCGCGCTGTTCGACGGCAACCGGCTCAACGGCCACCCGGCTGTCAACCCGCGCCGCACGATGGGCGAGATGTGGCTCGAAGGCGAACGCGGCGTGATGCGCCTGGACGGTGAAGCCCGTCTGTGGTGGCAGCCGCACCAGGGCACCGAGGCACAACACGCCTACGACGACGGCGCCGGCCACGGCGCCTTTGGCGGCGCCAGCACCGCGTTGCAGGCCCATGTGCTTGCGCACCTGCGCCACGGCACGGCGCTGGAGAACCGCGCCCGCTACTACCTGGCCAACCTGCACGTGCAGGCCGCCGTCTACCAATCGCATGCCAGCGGCCGCAGGGTACCGATGGCCGGCTTCGACCCCCACCACCCCTGATGGAGACCGTGATGAAGACCTTCCTGGGCCTGACGGCCACCCTTCTTGCTGCCACTTTCGCAGCCGCCTTCACACCGCCCGCCGCCGCGCAGACGGTGCTCAAGTTCAGCCACACTGACCAGCAGGCGGGCGCGCGCCAGGCGGCAGCTGCGCTGTTTGCGAAAAAGGTCGAGGAGCTGACGCAGGGTCGCTACAAGGTGCAGGTGTTCTGCTGCAGCCAGCTCGGCAATGACCCGAAGAACATCGAGCAGCTGGCGCTCGGCGGCATCGACTTCACGGTCTCGGCGACCGGCAGCTACGCGCCCCACGTGCCGACCCTGAACCTGACGATGCTGCCCTTCATCGTCGAGGGCTACAAACAGGGCTGGCGCTTCTACGACGAAAGCAAGTGGCTGCAGGAACAGTTCGACAAGGCGCCGGCCAAGGGCTTCCGCTTCCTGGCCACCTGGGAGGCGGGCTTCCGCAACATGACCACCAAGGAGCCGCTGAACTCGCCCGCGCAGGCCAAGGGCATGAAGCTGCGCACCTTTCCGAACGAAATGATGCGCTGGTCACTGGAAGCGATGGGCTTCACGATCCAGATCATGCCGCTGCCAGAGGTCTATCTGGCCATGCAGCAGGGTGCGGTGCAGGGCCAGGAAAACCCGATCGACACCATCTACTCGAACAAGTTCTACGAAGCAGCGCCGAACATCACGCTGACCAACCACGTCTACAGCCCGATTCCGCTGGCCATCAGCGAAAAGACGTGGCAGAAGCTGTCGCCGGCCGACCAGAAAGCCGTGACCGAAGCGGCCAAGATTGCCGGCAAGTTCAGCCGCGAGATGATCTCCGGCAACGACGACAACCAGCTCAAGGAGATGATCTCCAAGGGTGCCAAGGTCAATGCCAAGCCCGACCTGGCCGCGTTCCGGGAAGCCGTCAAGCCCGCCTACGCCAAGGCGCGCGAGAAGTACGGTGCCGACGTCGACAAGGTGCTCGCCGAAGCCGAAGCCATGCGCAAGTCCACCAAGTAGGCTCCCATGCAAGCGACGCCGATGCTGACGCCGGTGGCCCCGGCACCGCTGCCTATCCGCTTGATCGGCCGTACGGTGGACTGGGTGGTGATCACCATCGGCGCATTGATGGCCCTGATGGTGTTCATCAACGTCTGCCTGCACCTGTTCCACAAGGACCTGGCCTGGGTCACCGAGTTCGGCGAACTGCTGATGGTGTGGGTCACCTTCCTGGGTGGCGCCTGTGCGGCGCAGCGTGGCGCGCACATGACGATCACCGAGTTCATCGACAAGCTCGAACCCGCGCGCCGCCGCTGGGCCGACCTGGCCGTGCAGTCGGTCTGTCTGGCGATGCTGTTGCTGCTGATGCGCTACGGCTGGTCGTTGGTGAACAGCAACTGGGGCAACCAGCTCACCGTGCTGGAGTGGCCGATGGCCCTGCAGTACATGGGCATGGCGGTGGGCTGCAGCCTGATGGCGCTGTTCGTGGCCTGGGACGTGTGGCAGATCGCCCGTGGCGTGCCGCGCCAAACCCGCTATCCCCAGTCGGAGTGAAACGATGCTGGCCTTGACCTTGTTCGGCGTCTTTTTCGCCATCGCATTGGCGGGCGTGCCGCTGCTCTACGCGATCCTCATCACCACCACCGGCGTCATCGCGCTGCAGGGCCTGGGGCATCCGCTGGAGACGATCTTCCTGTCGTTCATCGGCGGCGTCGAGCCCTTCATCCTGCTGGCCGTGCCACTGTTCATCTTCGCCGGTGAACTGCTGGCACAGGGCGGCGTCGGCAAGCGCATCGTCGAGTTTGCGCGGGTGCTCTTCGGCTGGTTGCCGGGTGGCCTGGGCGTGGTCACCGTCATCAGCTGCACCCTGTTCGGCGGCGTCTCGGGCTCGGCCATCGCCGACACCGCGGCCATCGGCTCGCTGGTCATCCCGGCCATGGTGGCCCGTGGCTACTCGCGCGGTTTTGCCGGCGCGCTGCTGGCGGTGGCCGGCACCATCGCGCTGCTGATGCCGCTGTCGATCCCGTTCCTGGTCTACGCCTTCATCTCCGGCGTGTCGATGCGCACCTTGTCGATGGCCGGCTTGCTGCCGGCACTGGCCACCGCGCTCGCACTGATCGTGATGTGCATGTGGCACGGCAAGAAGACCGGCGTGGACAACGGTGAAGACCGTTCCACGCCAGCGCAGATCTGGGCTGCCACCAAGGACGCCGGGCCCGCACTGCTGATGCCGCTGATCATCATCGGCGGCATCTGGAGCGGCCAGTTCACGCCCAGTGAGTCAGCCGCGGTGGCGGTGTTCTACGGCCTGGCGGTGTCGCTGTTCTATTACAAGGACCTGCGCTGGCAGCGCATCCCGCAGCTGATGCTGAACGCCTTTTCCACCAGCGCCACGGTGATGCTGGTCATCGGCGCCACCGGCGCGATGGCCTGGCTGATCACCGTCGAGCAGGTGGCCGTGCAGATGGCTGCATGGATCCAGCTGGTAGCCACCGAGCAGTGGATGTTCCTGCTCATGTTCAATGTGGCCTTGCTGCTGCTGGGCATCTTCATCGAGCCGCTGCCGGCGATGCTGCTGAGCGCGCCGCTGTTCCTGCCGCTGGCCAAGCACTTCGGCATGGACATGGTGCATGTCGGCGTGATGATGACGGCCAACCTGGCGATCGCGCTGTACACGCCACCGGTGGGCGGCACCTTGTTCGTCGCTGCCAAGCTGGCCCATGCCGGCATCGGCGAGATCACGCGTTACCTGTGGCCGCTGATGACCGCCACCTTCACCGTCGTGCTGCTGATCACCTACATCCCGTGGCTGTCGACCTGGTTTCCGCGTTTTCTGCAGTCTCTGTAGGAGCCTCGACCGATGCATGCCCTGATCACCCGTCGCCACATGGTCGCCGCTGCGGCCATGGTGGTGGCTGCTGCGCCCCTTTGGGCGAATCGTGGTTCGGCTTGATGGCGCCGGCCGGAACGCCGCCCGACATCATCCAGAAAACCTACGCCGAGGTGGTCAAGATGCTGGCCACACCCGAGGCGCGCCAGCAGCTCGAACAGATGGGTGCCGAAGCTGTGGGCAACACGCCCGATCAGCTGCGCCAGCAGATTGCGGGCGAGATCACACGCTTTGCAGCGTTGGCCAAGAAGGCCAACTTGCAGCTCGATTGACCCACGGCCCCAGCAGGAGACCAGCAGCGTGTTCGCCCTGATCGTCGAATTCCGAATCAAAGCCGCGCACGTCGAAGCCTTCGACGCTGCCATCCGTCACAACGCCCAGCGTTCGCTCGACGATG
>JANOAM010000321.1:0-16049 GCA_031411215.1 Betaproteobacteria bacterium | reverse complement strand
CACCTGGCCGGCGCCGCCGGCTGGGCGCTGGCAGGCGGCGCCATCGAAAAAAGCTACGGCTTCCCGGACTACCACCGCACCATGGCCTTCGTGAACGCGCTGGCCTGGATCGCCCACGCGGAAGACCACCACCCCGACCTGGCGGTCAGCTACAACCGCTGCGCGGTGCGCTTCAACACGCATTCGGTGGGCGGCATCAGCATCAACGATTTCATCTGCGCGGCCAAGGTGGACGCTCTGCTTTGATCGCAGTGCCTTGATTGACCATTCCGCGCTGGACCTGGGCCTGGTGGTGGCCGCGCATGGCCGCCACGTCGTTGTCGAGACGCCGGAAGGCCGCCGCGTGCACTGCCACCCACGTGGCAAGAAGAGCGAACTGGTCGTCGGTGACCGCGTGCGCTGGCTGCCCACCGGTGACGAAGGGGTCATCGAACATCTGGAGCAGCGCCGCAACCTGCTGTTCCGACAGGACGAATGGAAGACCAAGTCCTTTGCCGCCAACCTGGACCAGCTGCTGGTGCTGGTGGCCGGCGAACCGGTGTTCAGCGAGTCGCAGCTGACCCGCGCGCTGATCGCCGCGCAGGAGGCCGGCATCCCGGCCTTCATCGGCATGAACAAGATCGACCTGCCCTCCGCCGCCACGGCGCGCGAACGACTGGCGCCCTACGTGGCCATGGGCATAGGCGTGGTGGAACTGGCGTTGAAGGCCAGGCCCGACAAGTCGCGCGCCACGCTGGCGCCACTCTTGGCCGGCAAGGTGACCCTGGTGCTGGGCCCCAGCGGCATGGGCAAGAGCACGCTGATCAACCTGCTGCTGCCCGAAGCGGCGGCGCAGGTGGGTGAGATTTCCAAGGCCCTGGCCGCCGGCCGCCACACCACCACCACCACCACCTGGTACTGGCTGGACGGCCAACGCGACGGTGCCCTGATCGACTCACCGGGCTTTCAGGAATTCGGCCTCAAGCAGGTGACGCCGCCCGCCCTGGCCGGCCTGATGCCGGACTTCGCGGCCCACATGGGTCAGTGCCGCTTCAACAACTGCAGCCACCGCCACGAGCCCGGCTGCGGCGTGCGAGCGGCCGCGGAGCGCGGCGAGATCAGCCCCAGCCGCGTCCGGATCTACGGGGAGTTGTACGACGAGCTGTCCACCACGCGCTGGTAGTGCCGGGAACGCTCAGCCAACGATGTTGGCCAGCGTCAGCAGGGCCAGCAGCAGCATCCACAGCACCATGGACCGCCAGACCAGCCCGACCACGCTGTGCAGGTGCCCGGACTGCGCTACGGCGCCGGGCGTGGAGCCTTGTGCGTCGGCCATGCCGGCCTCGCCGCCGGCGGTGAAGGTCTTGGACCGGTCCGGCGTGACACCGGGTGCGGCCGCGCCGCCCAGTTGGATGCCTAAAGCGCCGGCCGCCGCCGCCAGGATGATCCCTTCGTTCGGGTGCAGCCACATGGCCGCGTCGCGCCGCCAGCCAGCCACGGCTTCCTCGAAGTTGCCCACCACGGCAAATCCTGCGGCCGTGAGGCGCGCGGGCACGTGGTCTATCCAGCTGAAGAACCTGCGAGACAAGGCCATCAGGCCGTCGTTGGCCGGCGTGTCCATGGACTTGTGGCGGAATCCCCAGTAGCGCGCCGAAAACTCGGCCATGCGATACAAGACCGCGCCCACCGGGCCCAGGCCCAGCGCCGAGAACAGCACGAACCAGAAGAACACGCCGAAGACATGGCGGTGCGCGGCCAGCAGCGCGTGTTCAATCACGTGGCGCAGCAGTTCGCTGCGCGGCAGTTCGCTGGCGTCGAGGTGGCGCCATTCGGCCAGCAAGCGGCGCGCTTCCAGCTCATCCGCGCGATCCATGGCGTCGCGGATGTCTGTGAAGTAGTGGCTGAACTGGCGGAAGCCCAGGGTCAGGTACAGCACCAGCACATCAAAGCCCAGCGCCAGCAGTTGGCTGTACTGCTGGATCAGCAGGTAGATCGCGCCCGCCGCCAACGCCGGCAGCAACACCGACACGCACCAGACCACGCGCACATGGTGCTTTTCACCGGCGTCGAAATTGCGGCCGGTCCAATGCACCCACGACATCAGCAGCTCGTGCACCCAGTTGTCGCGGGGCAGCGGCTTGAGTTGCTCGGCGAGCAGCGCGAGCAGGACGGCAAAGAAACTCATCGCGGCAGATGATAGAGGCAGCCCGTGGGCCGCCTGCTGCGGCCACGTCAGGCCGCGAGGAAGCGGTACAGGTTGCGCAGCATTGCCGCCGTCGCACCCCAGATGAAGAACTCGCGGTCTTCACCGGCTGAGCCGCGGCCTTGCCAGGGCATGGACAGAAAGAGGCGGTCCTTGCCGTCCAGGTTGAACTCGTGGCGGTGGTGGTTGGCTGGGTTCATCAAGAAATGCAGCGGCACCTCGAACGACTCGGCCACTTCAAAGCTGTCCAGGGCCAGGTCGAAGGGCGTGTGCACCAACGCCACCACCGGCGTGACGACGTAGCTGGTCACGGTGGTGTAGACGGGCAGTTGCCCGATCACTTCCACGTGGCGCGGGTCCAGGCCCACCTCTTCCTGCGTTTCGCGCAAGGCAGTGGCGGTAGGACTGCCGTCTTCGGGCTCGCTGCGGCCACCGGGAAAGCTGATCTGGCCGGCGTGGTCGCGCAGATGCTCGGTGCGGCGGGTCAACAGCACACGCAGGCCATCGCCTCGTTGAACCAAGGGCACCAGCACCGCCGCGGCGGTGTGCGCACGGTCTATGGCGAAGACGTCACCGTCGCCGGGGTGTTCCAGGTCGAACGCAGGCGGGGACGCGAAACGTTGGCGCAGGGCTGCCGGTTGCAGACGAGCCGGTTCCACCGGCGGCAGGTGGGCGTCGGTACCCGTGACCGGCACGGCGTGGGGGTCGCGGATGCGGGCGCGTGTCATGCCGAGGCCATCCATGAAGTCAATGACAAAGGCCGCCCGCAGGCGGCCTTCAATGTCGTGGTGCTGAACACCACGTCTGGTCTCATCAAGACAGCTTTTCGCTTCGCGGTACGCCTGCACGTCGCTGCGCGACGTGGCTCGCTGCGCGAGCGCGTGCCTTCGTCACGACAGCTTTTCCTTGATCCGAGCCGACTTGCCACTGCGGTTGCGCAGGTAGTACAGCTTGGCGCGGCGGACATCGCCGCGGCGCTTGATTTCGATGCTGGCAATCAACGGGCTGTAGGACTGGAACGTGCGTTCCACGCCCTCGCCGTTGGAGATCTTGCGCACGATGAAGCTGCTGTTCAGGCCGCGGTTGCGCTTGGCGATGACCACACCTTCGTAGGCCTGGACGCGCTTGCGTGTGCCTTCAACGACATTCACGTTGACGATGACCGTATCGCCAGGGGCGAACGCCGGAATGGTCTTGTTCAGACGAGCAATTTCTTCTTGCTCGAGCGTAGCGATCAGGTTCAAAGGGTTCTCCGAGCGATCATGTCGCGGGCTGGGTTGGAGATTGCTTGAATGTTGATTTACAGAAATTCCTGTGAATCGGTGCCCGGCAGAGGATCGAAAAGCCTTTGATTATAGCCCGAGACCGGCCAGGAAGCGCTCGTCAGCCTTGGACAAGCGCCCTGCGGCGCGCGCTGCGGAGATCAGGTCCGGTCGGCGGCGCGCCGTGGTCTCCAGCGACTGCTCACGCCGCCAGCGGGCGATGTCGGCGTGGTGGCCGGACAGCAGCAAGGGCGGCACGGCGTGGTCCACACCGTCAATCGCCAGCTTCTCCGGCCGGCTGTAGTGCGGGCCTTCCAGCAGGCCGTCCGAGAAGCTGTCCTGTTCGTGCGACGGCGCCGTCAGCACGCCTTCCTGCAGGCGCGCCACGGCGTCCAGCAGCGCCAGCGCGGGCAGTTCGCCGCCCGACAGCACGAAGTCGCCCAGGCTGACTTCCAGCGTGACCTGGGTATCCACAAAGCGTTGATCGATGCCTTCGTAGCGGCCACACAGCATCACCGCGCCGGGGCCGGCGGCCAGTTCCTGCACCAAGGTCTGGTCCAGTCGGCGGCCCTTGGGCGTGAAATGGATGACGGGAGGGCTAGCCTCCCCGCGGTCGGCGCTTATGGCGGCCAGGGCGCGCAGCAGCGGCTCAGCCAGCATCACCATGCCCGGCCCGCCGCCGTAGGGGCGGTCATCCACCCGCCGATAGGTGTCGTCAGCGTGCTCGCGAAGCGGCCACAGACGCACGTCCACCTGTTTGGATTCGTAGGCGCGGCGTGTGATGCCCTGCGTCAGGTGCGG
The DNA here is from genome assembly GCA_031411215.1 of Betaproteobacteria bacterium. Taxonomy (GTDB): domain Bacteria; phylum Pseudomonadota; class Gammaproteobacteria; order Burkholderiales; family Burkholderiaceae_C; genus Rubrivivax. The sequence continues at coordinate 11,804 of JANOAM010000321.1, read as the reverse complement.
CGCGAACAGCTCGGGGAACAGGGTGACGATGTCGAAGCGCATGGCGCTGTTGACCGCTTCAGTAGTCGGCTTGCCAGTCCACCGTGATGCGGCGGCCGGGAAGATCCACCGTGTCGACATAGGCGTCGACAAAGGGGATCAGCGTTTCCGCCGCGGCAGCGTCCGCAGGCTGCACACGCAGCACGCAGTGCGGGCCGGTTTCGATCAGGCCGACCACGGCGCCCAAGGGCGCCGCCTCGCGGTTGATGACGTCCAGGCCGATCAGGTCGATCCAGTAGAACTCGCCGTCGTCCGGGGTCGGGAAGCTCTGCCGCGACACGAAGATGCGCGCGCCCTTCAGCGCTTCGGCCACGCCCCGGTCGGTCAGTTCGTCCATGGTGGCGACGACCCCGTCGCTGTGCTCACGCGCCTGCTGCACACGCAGCAGCAGCGGCCAGCGGAAAGACGCAACTTCGGGCCTGGGCCCGGTTTGTTCAGGGCTGGCGAGATACCAGCGCTTGGTGGAAAAAAGCGCCTGCGGATCGGCGGCAAAAGGCTTGATCTTCAAGCCGCCCTTGATCCCCCAGGCGCCCATGACGCGGCCGACTTCGATCGCGTCTTCCGGCAGGGCGGCAACGGATTCACCTGCCACCAGTGCCCTGCCCTGCGTGCCCGCTGGCAACGCCTTTGGCTTCACGGATGAAGCCTGCAGTTTCATCGAAGAAGCCTGCGGCTTCAGACCGCCTTCTTGGCCTGGACGACCAGGCGCTCGACGGTGGGCGACAGCTGCGCGCCCACACCGGCCCAGTGCGTGACACGGTCCAGCGCAACGCGCAGACCTTGTTCGCCACCGGCGGCCATGGGGTTGTAGAAACCCACGCGTTCAATGAAACGGCCGTCACGGCGCTCACGCGAGTCAGCGACGACGATGTTGTAGAAAGGACGCTTCTTGGCGCCGCCACGTGCCAGTCGGATCACGACCATGTTGGTAACCTCGGGAATCAGTGTCTGTCGAATAGCCACGCCACAGGACACGCAGGGCAGGCCATCGTGGTGGCTGGTGCGGAAGTTGTCCTCTCAGACCCCCCTGCTCCAGCCGCGGTCGGCGCCGTAGATACGCCCTGAAGTGCAGATGAAGATTGCACCCAGGACCGTCGCCGAAAACCGCGCATTATAAACTGCCCGCGGCGCCTGTCCGCTGCTTTCTCTTCACGCCACCCCATGACCACCATCCGGCCGTCGCGCCCAGAAGACTTGGCCGCCATCACCGCCATCTACGCCCAGGCCGTGCGCACGGGCACGGGCAGCTTCGAGATCGAGCCGCCGGATGCCGCCGAGATGACCCGCCGCCGTAACGACATCCTGGCCAAGGGCCTGCCATACCTGGTGGCCGAAACGGCCGCAGGCGTCATGGGCTACGCCTACGCCTCGCCCTTCCGACCCCGCCTGGCCTACCGCTTCAGCGTGGAGGACTCCGTGTATGTGCACGCCAATGCCCACGGCCAGGGCCTGGGCGCCCTGCTGCTGGCGGAGCTGATCGCCCGTTGTACCGATTGGGGCGCAAGGCAGATGCTGGCCGTCATCGGCGACAGTGCCAACGCCGGCTCGGTGGCGCTGCACACGCGACTGGGTTTCAGCCCCGCGGGCCGTTTCGAAAGTGTCGGCCGCAAGTTCGACCGCTGGCTGGACATTGTGTTGATGCAGCGCGCCCTGGGCCCAGGCGCCACGCTGCCACCGCCCATCTGAACCCCATGCCCAACAACCCCCCGTACCGTTCCAAGACCGTGACGGCCTGGCTGGCGCTGCTGCTGGGCACCCTGGGCGCGCACCGCTTGTACCTGCACGGCAGGCGGGACTTCTGGGCTTGGCTGCACCCACTACCCACGCTGGCGGGCTTGGTCGGCGTGATCCGCATCCGCAACCTGGGCCAGAACGACCATATCGCCTGGGCCCTGGCGCCTTTGCTGGGCCTGATGATTGCCGTGGCCACGCTCAGCGCGCTGGTGCATGCGCTGACGCCGGACGAGAAGTGGGATGCCCGCTACAACCCCGGTCAACCTGGTCACGCCACGGCCTGGGGCCCCGTTTTCGCGGCCATCGCGGCGCTGATGCTGGGCGGCGTTGGCTTGATGGGCGCCGTGGCCTACGGCGGGCAGAAGTTCTTCGAGTACCAGTTCGAGCAGGAGCGCCAGAACGACCCTCAGAAGGTCCGTTAGAAAATCAAGCGGCCGATCCCGTAGAACACACCCGCAATGAATGCCGTGGCAGGGATCGTGAAGACCCAGGCCATCACGATGTGCCCAGCCAGACCCCAGCGCACCGCACTGGCATTGCGGACCGATCCCACGCCGAAGATGGCGCCGGTGATGGTGTGTGTGGTGGACACCGGGATGCCCATGCCGCTGGCCAGGAACAGCGTGATGGCGCCGCCCGTTTCGGCACAGAAGCCGCCTACGGGCTTGAGCTTGGTGATGCGCTGGCCCATGGTCTTGACGATGCGCCAGCCGCCAAACAGGGTGCCCATGCCGATGGCGAGGTAGCAGCTCCAGATGACCCAGGTCGGCGGCATCGCGTCGCCGGTCTTCGAAATGCCGGCCGCGATCAGCAGCAACCAGATGATGCCGATGGTCTTCTGCGCATCATTGCCACCGTGGCCCAGCGAGTACAGGCCCGCAGACACCAGTTGCAGCCGGCGGAAGACGTTGTCCACGCGCAAGGGCGACATTCGCCGGCAGATCCACGCCACCGCCACCATCAGCAGCGAGGCGAGCAGGAAGCCGAGCAGCGGCGACACGAAGATGAAAGCCACCGTCTTCAGCAGGCCAGACGCCACCAGCGGGCCCGATCCGGACTTGGCGATGGTGGCGCCCACGATGCCGCCGATCAGCGCGTGCGAGCTGCTGGACGGGATGCCGTACCACCAGGTGACCACGTTCCAGGCGATGGCGCCCACCAGCGCGCCGAAGACCACGTACTGGTCCACCACGCCGGGTTCCACGATGCCCTTGCCCACCGTCGCTGCCACCTTCAGATGAAAGACGAAGATGGCCACCACGTTGAAGAAGGCTGCGAAGGCCACGGCCTGCGTGGGCTTGAGCACGCCGGTGGATACCACCGTCGCAATCGAGTTGGCCGCGTCGTGGAAGCCGTTCATGAAGTCGAACAGCAGCGCCAGCGCAACGAGCAACACCACCACCCACAGGGCGATCTGCATCAGTACCGCCCGGCCGTTCCGAAGGTACTGAAATCCCCCTTGGGGGGGCGCGAACAAAGTGAGCTTGGGGGTCTCATTCAGTCCGTCCGGAAGGTGGTCAGGAGTTTTCCAGCACGATGCCTTCGACGAGGTTGGCCACGTCTTCGCATCGGTCGGAAATCGACTCCAGGTGTTCGTACACGGCCTTCAGCTTGATCAGCTGGCGGGTGTCGGGTTCCTCGCGAAACAGCGCAGACATGGCGCTGCGCATCACGCGGTCGGCGTCGGATTCCAGCTGGTCAATCTCCTCACAGGTCTTCAGCACCGACTCGGCCACGGCCGGGTCCTTCAGCTTGGACAGCAGTGTCAGCACGTGCTGCACACGGCCACAGCAGCGCACGGAGATTTCCGACAGGCGCACAACGTCGTTGTTGAGGTGCTGCAGGTCGTACAGCGACATGACTTCGCTGCTGTCCTGCAGCAGGTCCAGCACGTCGTCCATGGCGTTGATCAGGCGGTGGATCTGGTCGCGGTCCAGCGGCGTGATGAACGTGCGGTGCAGCAGGCGGTGCACCTCGGCGGTCACCTTGTCAGCAGAGCGTTCAGCGGCACCGACGGCGATGGCGTTGCGTTCACGCGCATCCGGGTCTTCGTAGTGCTGGACCAGCAGCATGAAGGCGTTGGCGCCTTCGGCGATGTACTTGCCGTGTTCGTTGAACAGTTCGAAGAAGTTGCCTTCTCGGGGCAACAGCTTGCCGAAGACCATGGGAGCTCCAGTGCTGAGCCGGTGATGTCACCAGCGTGTCTGGGCGCGGATTCTAGGCGCGGACCATTAGCACACCTTCATGACCGGAAGATGAAATAGACCGCTCCCACCAGGCACAGGCCTGCCCACAGGTAGTCCCACTTCAAGGGCTGCTGCATGTAGACCACTGCAAAGGGCACGAAGACCGCCAGCGTGATCACTTCCTGGGCGATCTTCAGCTGCGCCAGCGTGTAGCCCCCTGCGTACCCGATGCGGTTGCCCGGCACCTGCAGCAGGTACTCAAAGAGCGCAATGCCCCAACTCACCAGCGCCGCCACCAGCCAGGGCTTGCCGGCCATGTTCTTCAGGTGGCCGTACCAGGCGAAGGTCATGAACAGGTTGGACAGCACCAGCAATCCGAATGTCTGCACTGGCAGGGGCAAGGCGCTCAGGTTCATGGCAGTCTCGTGATGGCTTGGTGGGCCGTGGCCGCCAGTTGCGGCGCCAGCGGGCCCAGCTGCGGGTGGATCAGGTCGGGCGCGATTTCCAGCAAGGGGCGAAGGACGAAAGCACGTTGATGCAAGCGCGGGTGCGGCACGGTCAGTTCCGATGTGGCGACCACACGCTGGCCATGCAGCAGCAGGTCCAGGTCCAGCGTGCGCGGGGCGTTGCGGTAAGGTCGTTGGCGGCCATGAGCTTGTTCAATGGCTTGCAACGCATTCAGCAATTCGCCCGGACCCAGACGCGTGCGCAGTTCGGCCACGGCGTTGATGAAGTCAGGGCCAGCCGCATCCACGGGCGCTGTGCGGTACAGGCCAGACCGGGCCACCACCTGCGTGCCAGGCAACGCCATCAAGCGCAACAGCGCGTCTTCGATGGCCGCCCGCGCATCACCCAGGTTGGCCCCCAGGCCCACGAACACACGCTCGCTGGCCAGGGTTCTGTTCATTCGCCCGGGGTAGGCGTACCGCCTTCGCGCGGTACACCGCCACCGCCACCCGGCTTGCGCCGACGGCGGCGGCGCTTGCGCGGGGCGCCGTCACCTGCCGGTGCAAGCGCGGCGTCTTCCGTCGGCTCGTCGCCGTCGCCTGCGTCCGCCGCGCCCGCCGTGTCGGTTTTGTCCGCGGTGTTGGCGGCGCTGGGCGAAGCCGCGCCTGCAGCGGGCGCACGGCGCGTGCGACCACCACCTTGTGGCTTGAGATCGGCCAGCATGGCCTCGCGTTCTTCGTCACTGCCCAGGTGGAAGTCTTCCCACCAGTCGGCCAGTTCCGTCTGCGATTCGCCGGTGTCCGCGCGCAGGCGCAGGAAGTCGTAGCCGGCGCGGAAACGCGCCTGGTTGATCAACGCATTGGCACCACTGGGCGTGCGGCGGTCAAAACGCGGCTGCATCAGCCAGATCTCGCGCATGTCCGCGGCCAGTTTGCCGCGGCCGGAGATGTCGCCGATGCGCGCGTCGAACACCGCGTCCACCGCCAGTTGCAACGCCGGGAACGGCGCTTCGCCACCGACGCGGATGGCCGTCCAGCGCTCCTGCACGTCGTGCCACAGCAGGCAGGCCAGCATGAAGTTGGGCGCCACGGCGCGGCCTTCCGCCACCCTGCGGTCGGTGTCCTCCAGCGCCAGGCGCACAAAGGTGTCGCGCGCCGCGCTGGGCTTGGGCGGCGCCAGGGCCGCGTCCAGCACCGGGAACACACCCTGCCCGACCAGCCCGAAGCGTTTCATCTGTTCGATGCTGGAAATGGCGTGGCCCGTCTGCAGCAGCTTCACCATCTCGTCGAAGAGGCGCGAGATGGGCACGTTGGACAGCAGCGGCACCATGCTGCGTATCGGCTTCTCGGTCGCCGGGTCCAGCGAAAAACCCAGCTTGGCCGCAAAGCGCACGATGCGGATGATGCGCACCGGGTCTTCGCGGTAGCGTGTGGCCGGGTCGCCGATCATGCGCAGCAGCTTGGCACGTGAATCACGCAGGCCGCCGTGGTAGTCCACCACCACCTGCGAGATGGGGTCGTAGTACATGGCGTTGACCGTGAAGTCGCGGCGCGCGGCGTCTTCGATCTGCGGGCCCCAGACGTTGTCGCGCAGCACGCGGCCGTCTTCGCCCACCACGTGTTTCTTGTCGGCGATCTCAGTCTTGCTGGTCTTCTCGTTGCCCGTGACCTGGTCCGCGGCGCTCGCGTCCAGGTAGGCGCGGAAGGTGCTGACTTCGATCGTCTCGTGCTCGCGTCCGCGGCCGAACACCACGTGCACCAGGCGGAAACGGCGCCCGATGATGAAGGCGCGCCGGAACAGCGCCTTGACCTGCTCCGGCGTGGCATTGGTGGCTACGTCGAAGTCCTTGGGACGCATGCCCACCAGCAAATCGCGGACCGCGCCACCCACGACGTAGGCCTCAAAGCCCGCTTCCTTCAGCGTCTTGACCACGCGCACGGCATTGGCGTCCAGCAGGCTGAGGTCAATGCCGTGTTCGGCGGCCGTCACTTCCGTGCGCACCCCCAGCGGGATGGCAAGAGGCGCGGCAGGCGCTTCCGCAGCGGCGCTCTTGCCCAGCAGGCGGTTGATGAATTTCTTGATCATGTGAACAGTTTCAGCACGGGCCAGCCGCGCTCGATGGCGATGCGCTCGAGCGCAGCGCCTGGGTTGGTGGCCACCGGGTGGCTGCAGTGTTCCAGCAGCGGCAGGTCGTTGGTGGAATCGCTGTAGAAAGTGGTGGATTCGCAGTCGGCCCAGGTCAGGCCCCGTTCGGCCAGCCACTGCGTCACGCGGGTGACCTTGCCCTCGCGAAAGGCCGGCACGCCGTGGATGGTGCCACGCACGCGGCCCGCCGTGTCGCGTTCCAGTTCGGTGGCAATCAGGTGCGCAATGCCGAACAGGCCGCAGATGGGCCGCGTGATGAAGTCGATGGTGGCGGTGACCAGCACCACCTCGTCGTCGGCTTCCTGGTGGCGTTTCACCAGGTCCACCGCAGGCGGCAGCAGCATGGGACGGATCACGTCGCGCAGAAAGCCTTCTGTGACCGCAGCCAGTTCCGCGTCGCTGCGCTCGCGCCAGGCCGCGGTGGCGAAGTCCACGTAAGCGTTGACGTCCAGCTGGCCCGCCTGGTAGTCGGCAAAGAACGCGTCATTGCTGCGGCGGAAGGCGTCCGCGTCCACCCAACCCAGGGACACCAGGTACTCGCCAAAACCGTGGTCGGAATCCTTGGGCAGCAGCGTACCGTCCAGGTCAAAGAGTGCGAGCCTCATGCGCCGAGTGCCGAGCCGTCGCCGGCCGCACCCTCTTCGTCGAACATCTGGCGCACCAGCGGCACAGTGATGCGGCGGCCACGCGCCAGCCCGAACTCGTCCAGCCGGTCCAGCAGCGCCATCAGGTGCGACAGGTCGCGCTCAAAACGCGTCAGCACGTAGTCCATCACCTCGTCAGACAGAAAGATGCCGCGGCGGTCGGCCTCACGGCGCAGCGCGGCGCGGGTTTCGGCGTCGGCCAAAGGGTGCAAGGCAAACACATGGCCCCAGGCCAGACGGGTACGCAGGTCCTCGCGCACCGGCAAGTCCACGGGCGGCAACCGGCCGGCCGCTGCCCACTGCACGCCGTGTGCGGTGGCGTCTTCGAACAGCGCGAACGCGGCGTGCTGTGCGGCTTCGTCCAAGGCCTCGCAGCGGTCCACCACCACCAGCGCCCAGCCCGGCGACAGCGTCCAGGGCAGCGGCTCGGCGGCGTCGAACCAGGCCACTTGCTGGCCGGCAGCCTGTACTCGTGCGGCCAGCGCCTGCAGCAGGTGGGTCTTGCCGCAGCTGGCGCCACCCCACAGGTAGACCGGGGCCGAAGGCCAGACCAGGCCTCGCAGGTGGACCAGTGCCGCGCCGTTGGCACCGGGCACGAAGTTGTCGAAGTCGGGTTGCGCCTCGGGCGCGATGGCCAGGGGAATCTGCCTCATGCGCTCATTGCAGGTTCAACCACGCCGTCTGGTGGCGGCGCAGCGCCTGGGCGTCGGACGCATCCGGGCGCTGTTGCAGGTAGACGTCAAGAACGGCAGCGGCACGGCGGTGCTGCCCCAGTTCGGCCAGCGCCAGCGCGTGGTCGCGGAATTCGTCCCAGGCCTGCGGCAGCAGCACCACCAGGCGCGCCAGCGTGCGCTCCAGCCGCACCCAGTCGCAGTGGCTGCGGTCAATCTCCTTCAGGTTGCGCAGCATGCGCGCCAGGATGTCGCGCGGCGGAGACGCCTGCAGGAACAGCGACATCGGCCAGTCCGACTGGGGCAGCGAGCGCTGGCGGTAGGGCAACAGACGTTCTTCCAGGTCTTCGCGCCCCAGCGAATGGCCCGTGAAGGGGTCTATCACCACGTCGCCCTGGGACATGGGTACCTTGACCAGGAAGTGCCCAGGGAAGGACACGCCCATCGCATCCAGGCCCAGCTGGCGCGCGATCTCTATGAACAGCACGGCCAGGCTGATGGGAATTCCGCGGCGGCTTTCCAACACGGCCGGCAGCAAGCTGTTGCGGCGGTCGTAGTAGTCGTTGACGTTGCCGGAAAAGCCCAACTCCTGGAAGAAGTACTGCGTGACACTGCGCAGGCGCTGCAGCGGCGGTGCATCAGCCGGCAGGCGGCGGCGCAGGCGTTCGGCCAGTTCGTCCACACGGGCCAGCGCGCCCTGCACGTCCAGGCCCGCGTCTTCGTCCTGGCCAATGGAGATGGCCGCTTCCAGCAGCGGAAAGCTGTTGTCGTCGGCCACCAGCGCGCCGAAATATTCCAGCGTACTGGGCGCGGTAAGGGACAGGGGGCTGGACATGTTTCCAGTGTAGGTCAGGCCCGGCGCATGAACTGCCGTGGGCGCATGCCGCAGGCCAGCAGCACGCCCGCGTAGAGCAGCATCACGCCACCCAGCACCGCCGCCACGGCCAGTGCCCGCTGCGCCCAGTGGGCCTGCAGGCCCAGCCAGTCAATGCCCTCGGCGGCCCATGCCAGCACCGCGCCCAGTGCCAGGTTGGCCAGCAGCACCTGCGCCGCAAAGCCGCCCCATCCCGGCGCGGGCTTGTAGACACCACGGCGCAGCAAGCCCGCCAGCAGCAGACCGGCGTTGACCATGGCACCCAAGCCAATGGACAGCGCCAGACCGGCGTGGCCCAGCAGCGGCACCAGCACGACATTGAAGGCCTGCGTCGCCAGCAGCACGCCCACGGCAATCTTCACTGGTGTGCGGATGTCCTGCCGCGCGTAGAACGCCGGCGCCAGCACCTTGATGGCGACGATGCCCAAGAGGCCCGCGCCATAGCCACGCAGCGCCATCACGGTCATGGCCACGTCGCCCGCACTGAACTTGCCATAGTGGAAGAGCACAGCCACCAGTCCTTTGGGAAAGATCAGCAGCGCCAGCGCGCAGGGCAGTGTCAGCAGCAGCACCAAACGCAGGCCCCAGTCCACCATGCCGGAAAAGGCCGCGGCGTCCTGGCGCGCCTGCGCCGCCGACAGCTGCGGCAGCAGCACCACACCCAGGGCCACGCCCAGCAGCGCGGTGGGGAACTCCATCAAGCGGTCGGCATAGGTCAGCCAGGACACGGCGCCGACAGCCACATGGGACGCGATCTGCGTGTTGATGAGCAGCGAGATCTGCGCCACCGACACACCCAGCAGCGCCGGCGCCATCTGGCGCAGGATCTGGTGCACGCCCGGGTGGTGCCAGGCGCGCGCGATGGCCCCTGGCGTCATGCCTACGCGCGGCAGGCAGCCCACACGCGCCAGCGCCGGGATCTGCACGGCCAGTTGCAGCAGGCCGCCCAGCATCACGCCCGCGGCCAAGGCCAGGATGGGCTCCACGCCGCGCGCTTCCAAGGCCGGCGCGCCCCACCAGGCAGCGGCGATCACCGCCACATTCAGCAGCACCGGCGTCAGCGCCGGTATGGCGAAGCGCTTCCACGTGTTGAGCACACCAGCCGACAAGGCCACCAACGACATGAAGCCGATGTAGGGGAACATCCAACGCGTCATGACCACCGCGGTGTCGAACCGCTCCAGCCCGGAGCCCATGGCCCAAACCAGGACCGGCGCACCGGCCACGCCCAGGACGCAGGTCAGCAGCAGCGCCCAGGCCAGCACGGTGGCCACGGCGTTGATCAGATCGTGGGTGGCGTCGTCGCCATCGCGCTCACGCGTGGCGGCCAGCAGCGGCACGAAGGCTTGCGAAAACGCCCCTTCGGCAAAGAGCCGGCGGAACAGGTTTGGGATGCGGAATGCGACGTTGAAGGCGTCGGTGACGCCGCTGGCGCCAAAGAAGGCCGCCACAAGCTGTTCGCGCACCAGGCCCGTGACACGGGACAGCAGCGTCAGCAGCGAAACGGTGGAGGCGGCCTTGAGAAGATTCACGGGACAGGGAAAGCGGGCAGATTATAGGCAGTCAGGTGCGCACCCCTGGTTGCATCTTCAGTGCCGTGCTATACTCGACGGTCTTTGTACCTCCATCTCCTCTAACCTACTCGCATGGCCACTTCCTCCAAAGCCAAGAAGAAGACCGTTCGCCTCGCCTCGGGCCTCAAGCGCGCCCGTCAGGACGTCGCGCTGAATGCCGCCAACACCGCGCTGCGTTCGCACTTCCGCACCGTCGTCAAGAACGTGCAGAAGGCTGTTGTCGCCGGTGACAAGGTCAAGGCCACCGACACCTTCAAGTCGGCCCAGAGTGTCATCGACTCCGTCGCCGACAAGGGCGTGTTCCACAAGAACAAGGCTGCTCGCCTGAAGAGCCGCCTGGCCGCCAAGGTCAAGGCGCTGGCCCTCGCGGCCTGAGTCAAACAGACCGCTTCCAAGTGCAGGAAGGGCCCGCTGAAGCGGGCCCTTTTTCATTGTGCGCGCCACCTGCTGCAGCGCGCTTTCACTTCGGCGGCAGTTCGTCCACCTTCAGGTCGTTGTCGCGCGCGAAGTTCATGACGAAGTCCCAGGCCATGGGTTCGATGTCGCGCAGCGCTTCGTTCACCAGCACACATTTGGTGCCCTCCACCACCTGCGGCACGCAGTAGGGCGAGTAGCCGATGTACGCGCCTATGCCACCTTTGCCGCCGCCCGGCCTGAAGCTGGACATGGCGCTGGCCAATCGCTCGGCCCAATCACTGGGGCGGAAGGTCTTGCCATCGAGCGTGATGCCGATGATGTGGAACTGGCTGTGTGAGGCGATGTTCATCAGGTGCGGCACAGCCCGGGGACCGGCCGGCAAGAGACTCGGCGGCGGCAGCCCGCGCGCGAAAGCCATTGTGCCCTGGATGTGCTGCGTTGCAGCATGCATGTCTCGTGCCCGCGTCATGGAGGAAACCTCTGCCTTCGGCCATATAGCGCCGTTCTGGATACCCCCTCTTAGAATCAAACCCCGCCGGGCTGTGACCGTTGTGTCACTGACCGGCATTCTTTTCTCTGCCGCACGAGGTACCTCACGATGAATGCCCCTGAGCCCGCGGTCACGCGCCCCATGCCCCACACGCTGAACACATACGGCCGTCTGCCGATCGCGTTGGCGTACGGCCGAGGCTGCTGGCTCTGGGACACCGAGGGCAAGAAGTACCTGGACGGCCTGGGCGGCATCGCCGTCAATACCCTGGGCCACGGCCACCCCAAGCTGGTGCCGGCGCTGCAGGACCAGGTGGCCAAGATGATCCACTCGTCCAACTACTACGAGGTGCCGCTGCAGGAGCAGCTGGCGGCCAAGCTGTGCGAGCTGTCCGGCCTGTCGGGCGTGTTCTTCTGCAGCACCGGCCTGGAAGCCAACGAAGGGGCGCTGAAGATCGCCCGCAAGTTCGGCCACGACAAGGGCATCGACCGGCCCGAAGTCATCGTCTATGAACGCGCCTTCCACGGCCGCAGCATCGCCACGCTCTCGGCCACCGGCAACCCGAAGGTGCAGGCCGGGTTCG
>JANOAM010000320.1:0-4689 GCA_031411215.1 Betaproteobacteria bacterium | reverse complement strand
GATCATCACCAGTTGCGGGAACAGCACCATCGCGAACATCACGATCAGCTGCGCGATCATGAACGGGATCACCCCCTTCGTCACCGCGTCCATGCTGACGCCGCCCACGCCGGCAACGGTGTTCAGTACCACGCCCACCGGCGGGGTGATCAGGCCGATGGCGTTGTTGATCATGAAGAGCACGCCGAAGTAGACCGGATCGATGCCGGCCGCCACCACCAGCGGCATCAGCACCGGCGTGAGGATCAGGATGGTCGGTGTCATGTCCATGGCCGTGCCGACGATCATCACCAGCACCATGATCGCCACCATCAGCGTGATGGGACTGTCCAGGAACGGCGTGAGCATGCTCACCACTTTGCCGGGCAGGTCGGCCACGGTGATGAGCCAGGCCGACACCATGGCCGCCGCCACCAGGAACATCACCACTGCGGTGGTCTTGGCTGCGGCCCTGAAGATGCCATACAGCTGCGACAGCTTCAGGCCGCGGTAGATGACGGTGGCGACAAACAGCGCGTACACCGCAGCCACGACACCGGCTTCCGTCGGCGTGAACACGCCCATGCGCAGGCCGACGAGGATGATGACCGGCAGCATCAGCGCCCAGCCGCAGCGGCGCATCGCGCCGAACAGCTCGCCGATCGGCTTGCGTGCCGGCGGCACCACACCTTCCTTGCGCGCGACGATGGCCCAGGTCACCCACAAGGCCGCACCCATCAGCAGGCCCGGCACGATGCCGGCCATGAACAGCTTGGAGATCGACACGTTGGCCGTGACGCCGAAGATGACCAGGCCGATGGACGGCGGCAACACCGGCGCGATGACGCCCGATGCGGCGATCAGGCCAGCCGCGCGGTGCGGCGCGTGGCCTGCGGCGATCATCATCGGCAGCAGCATGGTGGTCAGCGCCGCGGCGTCGGCCACCGCGCTGCCTGACAGCGCCGACAGCATGATGGACGCGACGATGGTCACGTAGCCCAGGCCGCCGCGGATGTGGCCGACCAATGCCATCGCGAATTCGACGATGCGCCTGGAGAGGCCTCCCTCATTCATGATCTCACCTGCCAGCAGGAAGAAGGGCACCGCCAGCAGCGGGTAGTTGTCGGCACCGCCCAGCAGGTTCTGCGCCAGGATTTGCGCCTCGAACATGTCCATGTGCCACATCAGCGCCACGCCGCTGGCGAGCAGCGCAAACGAGATGGGGATGCCGATCGCCATGGCGAGCAGCAGGGAACCGAGGAAGACGGTGAGTGTCATGGCAGTGGCTCGGTGTTCTTGTCAGGTCTTCTTGGTGACGTCTTCGCCACGCTGGCGGTTCAAAGCAGCCAGGTCTTCTGATTCCTGGATCATCACCAGCTGGTCGTCCTTCACGTGCCCGCTGAACAGCAGCCACAGATCCAGCAGCAGCATCACCGCTGCGCAGACCGAAAACGCCACCCCGGCGGCATGCACCACGGCCATCGGCAATTGCGTGGTGGGGGCCAGCACGTCCATGTTGATCTTGGTCTGTTCCAGGCCGCCCTTGAACACCAGATAGCAGACGTACAGCATGGTCGCGTGGCCCAGCACCAGGCAGACCTTCTTGCCCATGGGCGGCAGGCGGGACACCAAGGCGTCCGTGCCCAGGTGGGTGTGTTCGCGCAGGGCCACGACGGCGCCCATGAACGTGATCCACACGAACAGCCAGCGACTGACTTCCTCGGACACCGTGATCGACGAATTGAAGCCGTAGCGCAGCACAACGTTGCCGAAGACCAGGGCCACCATGACCATGAGTGCCACGGCCATCAGCGCGGTGATCGCCCGGCAGAAAGAATCGATGACGCGTACCACGCCTGCTCCTCAACGCGCCATGTTGACGCGACAGGGCCCTGCAGCGGTGCTGCAGGGCCTTCAAACCCGACCGTGCGTCGAAATCAGAGCTTGGAAACGCGTTCCAGCTCGCTCTTGAACAGGGTCACCACGGCCGGGTCATAGGAGGCGGCGAACTTGTCGTGCACCGGCCTGACTTCGGCGCGCATGCGGGCCACCTCGGCGGGCGCGATGTCGTTGTACGACATGCCCTTGGCCCGGAGTTCGGCCAGCGCCTTGCCGGCGGCGTCACGGCTGGCCACACGCTGGTAGTTCTGGGCTTCGGTCGCGGCTTCCTGGATCAGCTTTTGCTCCACCGGCGACAGCTTTTCCCAGAATCGCTTGCTGATCTGGATGGGGTTGGTCGCGTACACGTGGTTGGTGCCGCTGACGTACTTCTGCACTTCATACATCTTGTTCGACAGGATCACCGAGTACGGGTTCTCCTGGCCGTCCACGGCCTTGCTTTCCAGCGCGTTGTAGAGCTCGGCGAAGGGCATGGGCAGCGGGTTTGCCTTGAAGGTCTTGAAGGTCTCCAGGAACACCGGGTTCGGAATGACACGCAGCTTCAGGCCGTCCAGGTCTTCAGCCTTGGTGATGGGCCGCTTGCTGTTGGTGACGTTGCGAAAACCCAGGTCGAAGAAGCCCAGCACGACCACGCCCTTGTCGGCCAGCTTGGTGGTGATCATCTTGCCCAGCGGGCCGTCGACCATGGCGTCGGCCTGGCGCGCGTTGGCAAAGAGGAAGGGGAAGTCGAAGAGGCCGAATTCCTTGACGATGCCGGTCAGCGACGTGGTGGACGCCACCAGCATTTCCTGCACGCCGCCCTGCAGTGCCGATTGCTGCTGCAGTTCGTTGCCCAACTGGCTGCTGGGGAATTCCTTGACCGTGATCTTGCCGCCGCTCTTGGCGGCCACGATCTCGGCGAACTTCTTGGCGCCCCAGCTGGTCGGGTGGTCGGCGTTGTTCAGGTGGCCCAGGCGGATCGTGCGTTCCTGGATGTCTTGCGCATGCGCCACCAGGGCACTGGCAAGCAGCGCGGCGATCGCGCTGAGTTTGAGAAGGTTGCGTGTCATGCGAGATCCTCGATGTGTGGGGGCCATGCCGGGCGACTGGGGTCGGTGCAAGATTTCTGCACCTTTGAAAGCGTTCTACTAAGCAGAACGTAGTTCCAAATTGTAGGTGTTGGGTCCCAAGGGTCAACCAGGGTTCCCCCTGATACGGGCTTTTGACGGCATCAGCCGTCCGCGTGTTCGCGGTGGCCGGACAGGTGCTGCGTGATGCGCTGGGCCATCGCTTGCACTTCCTGCGTCAGCGCCGCGCGCAGGCGTGTCGAAGGCATGGTCAGCACCAGCGCGCCGGCCATTTCACCGGCGGCCGCAAACACGGGCACGGCAATGCCGGCCACCTCGGCCTGGAAGAGACCATCGGCCACCAGCACGCGTTCACGCCGTATGCGTGTGTAGCGAGGCCCGCCCGCGCCCGAGAACGCCGCCAGCACCTGGCCGCCTATGCCTTCCTTCAGCGGGCGCAGGTCGCCGGCGCTGGCGTGGTCACGCACCGAGTGCGGCGAGTCAATGCGGTACAGGCACAGGTCGTGGTCGCCCTGGCGCACGTGGTAGGACGCACTCTCGAGTGTGGTGTCCACCAACTCACGCAGCGCGGGCATCACGATGTCGCCTACCGAAAAGGACCGCGCGTAGACCGCGTTCAGGCGCGCCACCGCGGAGCCCAGGCCGAAGCGTCCGTCGCTGTGTCGCCGGATGAGGTGCGAATACTCCAGCGACGCCAGCAGCCGCAGCACAGTGCTCTTGTACTGCTTGGTACGCTCGGCCAGTTCGGACAAGGTGAGCAGTGGCGTGAGGATGGTGAAACTCTCCAGCAGCGACAACGCACGGTCCACCGCGGCGACACCGCCGGGTGCGGCACGCTCTTCCGAGATGGGGGGACGCGCGGCTTTCCGTGGCATGGGCTCCTCTCCTGTTGTGTGTTGTCGTGTGATGTCGTGTGGTGTCTTGCGCTGACTTGCCGCCTCGTGCGGGTTAGCCGCAGGGCGTGAGCCGGTCCCATTTCCATAAAATAGTACAACGTTCTTTACAGCAGAACAATGAGACATCTCCAGAACAAGCCCTCGTGGGCGTTTTTGACAGGGCCAAACCGCCTGGCCGTCGGCGTGGCGCTGGCCTGTTGGGGCGCTTGGGTCCATGCCGCCGAACCCGTGTCGGCCGACCAGGCCGTGGTGGTCACGGCCACGCGGACGGCGGTCCGCGCCTTCGACGTGCCGGCCTCCATAGACCGTGTGGACAGCGCGCAGATCCGCGAAGACCGTGCGCTGGTCAACATTTCCGAAGGCCTGGCTCTGGTGCCGGGCTTGCTGGCGCGTGACCGCCAGAACTTCGCGCAGGACGTGCAAATTTCGGTGCGCGGTTTTGGCGCGCGGTCCACCTTCGGCATCCGCGGCGTGCGCTTGTATGTGGACGGCATCCCGGCCACGCTGCCCGACGGCCAGGGTCAGTTGTCCAACGTGGACCTGGCCTCGGTGGACCGCATTGAGGTGCTGCGAGGCCCCATGTCGGCGCTGTACGGCAACTCGTCAGGCGGCGTGGTGCAGGTGTTCACCGAACCCGGCCAGGGCCCGCCGCGTGTCGAAGCCAGCGTGCTGGCGGGCAGCGACCAGGCACGGCGTGTCGGCCTGAAGGCCAGCGGTGGGCAGGGGCAAGGTCAAGGGCCGCTGAACTACCTGCTCAGCACCAGCCTGCTGGAGTCTCAGGGCTACCGCGAACACAGCGCCGTGCGGCGCCAACTGGGCAACGCCAGGCTGGGCTGGACGGCACCCGA
>JANOAM010000319.1:0-2357 GCA_031411215.1 Betaproteobacteria bacterium | reverse complement strand
TTCTCGATGTAGTCGACGGTCAGCGGGAAGAAGTCTTGCCCGGCCTTGGCTTCGGTCTTCGCAACCACGGTGGCCAACACCACGGTGTCGTCCATGGTGACCATGACGGCACCGCTGGACTGGCGGGCGATTTCGCCGGTTTCCAGGGTGACGGTGTGCTGACCCCATTGGAAGGTCTTGGTGATCTTGTTGAACATGCTCATGCGGTTTCTTCCTTGTGAAGAGTGGGCAGCGCAATGCCATTCCAGCGAAAACCCGTCAGGGGATGCCTTTGGAATGACACAGCTCTTGCGGCCCGGTGGTGGAGATAAAGCGAAGGGGCTGCCGACACCGGCAAGCCCCAACGAGTCCTTACTTGCGCAAGCCCAGCTTGGCGATCAACGTGGTGTAGCGGTCCGCGTCCTTGGACTTCAGGTAGGACAGCAGGCGCTTGCGCGCATTGACCATCTTCAGCAGGCCGCGGCGGCCGTGGTGGTCCTTGGCGTGCGTCTTGAAGTGGGGCGTGAGTTCGTTGATGCGCGCGGTGAGCAGCGCGACTTGAACTTCAGGGCTGCCGGTGTCTGCAACGCCACGGGCGTGGGCTTTGACGATTTCGGCGGTGGCGGCGGTGGTCATGGTCATGGAGATTTCCGGTGTGGATTTGGAAACCGCCCTGCCCGACTCACCTGCACGCACACGCAGAACATGCGTGCCTTGTTGACGGTGATCCATCGGCCGAGGGTTTCCGGTTCAGACTTGCGAACGCCAGTGAAACCGACCGGCGCCGTGCTTTCCTCACCCAACTGCTGGCGAGGAACCGCTGAGTATACCCCGGCCAGCTCTAGCGAAGGGCACCGGCTAGCCGGGCCAGGCCCGCGTCCAGGCGGGCGGGGTCCTGGGAGGCGAAGCACCAGCGCAGCCAGCCCTCGCCTTCGTCGCCGAAGGCTGCGCCTGGGGCCAGGCCCAGGCCGTGCTCAGCCACCAGGCGCTTGGCCAGGGCCAGGGAGTCGTTCTCCCCATCGATGCGGAAGAAGGCGTACATGCCGCCCGGCGCCGGGGCGACGCTGATGCGCGGCAGAGCCTGCAGCCCCGCCACCAGCTTGTCGCGGCAACTCTTCAAGTGCTTGACGACGCGCGGCACCACCGTGTCGGCCAGACCCAGCGCCGCCAGCCCGCCGCGCTGCACGAAGACGGGCGCACAGGAGGTGTTGAACTCCAGCAGCTTGCCGGCCGCGTCCAGCGCAGATTCCGGGCCGGCTGGCAGCACCAGCCAGCCCAGGCGCCAGCCGGTCATCAGGAAGCTCTTGCTGAAGCTGTGGGCAACGATCAGGCGGTCGTCCGGCGTGGCGATGTCCAGGAAGCTCGGGGCGCTTGACTGGCCGATCGCGGCGCCTTCGTAGAACAGCCTCTCATAGACCTCGTCGGCCACGATCCAGGTGCCGGTCTTGCGGCAATGGTCCAGCAGCGCTTGCTGCTCGGCGCGTGTCAGGGTCCAGCCCGTGGGGTTGTTGGGTGCGTTGACCAGCAGTACCTTGGTGCGCGGCGTCACACGCGCCAGCAGTTCGCCCAGATCCAGACCCCAGACACCGCCCTTGGGCAGCAGCGTCACCCGCACCACCCGGGCTCCCAAGATCTCCGGTTGCGCCGTCAGGTTGGGCCACACCGGCACCACGGCCACCAGCTCGTCGCCCACGTCCAGCAGCATCTGCATGGCCAGCATCAAAGCGGTGACGCCCGATGACGTGACGGCGATGCGCTCCATGGCGATGGGCCCGTGCAGCGCCGACGCATAGCCCGCGATGGCCGCGCGCAGTTCCGGCAGGCCCAGGTTGTGCGAGTAGAAGGTTTCGCCACGCATCAGCGAATCGGCCGCGGCCTGGCGTATGGGTTCGGGCGTGACCTCGTCGCTTTCGCCAAACCAGAAGGCCAGCACGTCGCTGCGGCCCAGGCCCGCATTGGCCACTTCGCGGATCTTGCTGGCGGGCAGCGTCTGGATGGTTTGTCGCATGGAGATTCCGATTCAGTCGGCCCGCGTCATGCGGCAGGTATGGGGCTGCGTCACCGCGCTGGCCTCAAAGCGCTTCAGCGTGCGGAAGCCGAAGCCGCTGCCTTCCACGTCATGCGCCACGCCAGGCGTGCCAGCACGGTCCATCAGGCTCACCACCAGGGGCTGCTGCAGCTGATGGTCTGCGGCACGCATGGTGGCCGGGTGCCAGCTGCCGAAGGGCGTGCTCTCGCTGCCCAGCCCTTCCAGTGCGCGCGCCACGCTGGCGGCTTCGGTGCTGCCCGCCTTGTCAACGGCCACGGCCAGCATCTCCACCAGCAGTTGCATGCGCAGATGCACGTAGTCGTCCTGGGGGTTGGTGAAGCGCTGGCGG
>JANOAM010000318.1:0-4545 GCA_031411215.1 Betaproteobacteria bacterium | reverse complement strand
GCGGCTTGCAGGAGGTGTCGGCGTTGCATGGTGTGCCCTCTTGCTCTTACTGGCTGAGCTTGACGACGATGGTCTTGCCGTCCAGCGCCACGCGGCCGGTCTCCCAGCTGGGGCCGAACATGCCCGGCGTGCCGGACGAGCCCCAGGGCTCGGTGGGCATGCCCAGCAGGTTCTTGTTCATCTTGCCGTCGCTGTCCAGGTCCTGGAACATCGTCAGCGCCACGCTGTCGCCGCTCAAGCCGCAGATCTGGAAGCTGGTGACGGCATCACCGGCGGCCACGCGCAGCGAGGTGACGGCCTTCTTGCCGAAGCTCTCGGCGTCGGCGTATGCCGCCACCATCAACTGGCCTTGCTGCGGGCGCACGTTCTGCACCTCCACCTGCACGCAACCGGCCGGGGTTTCGGCGTAGGCGGCGGTGTGTGCGGTGGCGACAGCCAGCAGCGCGGCGGCAGCGCAGACGAGCAGGTAGGTCTTCATGAACGGGCTCCATGTGGTGGGAATGAGCCGCATTCTTGGGAGGTGCCGTACGGTCGGCGAGCCGCTTGCGACGAAGTGACGCCGCCGTTCGCGAAACGCCTCCCTCACCCGTCCACGCGTTTGCGGCCGGCCTTCACCTCGCCGCGCTGCGCCTTGCCTTCGCGGCGCCGACGCTTGGCGCCGTAGGGCACTTTGGTGGCCTTGCGCGGGCGTTCGGGTTCGGCCGCTTCGTCCACCAGGGCCTGCAGCCGCGCCAGCGCGTCGGCCTGGTTGCGTGGCAGGCTGCGGTGGGTCTGTGCTTTGATGACGATGACGCCGCCATCGCTCAGGCGCTGGTCGGCGCGGGCCAGGAGTTGGGCTTTCACCTCGTCCGGCAAGGACGACGCGGCGATGTCAAAGCGCAGGTGCGCCGCGCTGGACACCTTGTTGACGTTCTGCCCGCCCGCGCCCTGCGCGCGGATGGCGGTGAACTCCACCTCCGCCGGGTTGACGGTGACGCGCGGCTTCAGCTGGGCGTGCCCGTGCTGCTGCGCAGCTTGCTCACCACGAACAGCAGCAACAGCGCACCCACCACCGACGCGATCCAGCCCGCGCCCTGCCCTGCCTGGTACCAACCCAACGCCTGGCCGATGAAGCCGGCCAACAGCGAGCCGCCAACGCCCAGCAGGCAGGTCATGATCCAGCCCATCTTCTGTTCACCGGGCAGCACAAAACGCGCAATGGCGCCCACGATGAGACCGACAATGATGGTTCCGATGATGCCCATGCGCTGCTCCTGTTGAGTGGTGTTGTCCAGTGGTGTTCTAGCCGGCCATGTCTAGACGGCCATGTGCACGGGCACCCGGGGGGCGACGGCGCACATCAGCTCGTAGCCGATGGTACCGGCGGACCGGGCCACGTCATCGATCGAAAGCATGGGGACAGGCCCGGCGCTGGACCGGCCCCACAGCGTGACCTCGCTGCCCGGGCCCGCCGCCGACACGGGTGTCAGATCCACGGCCAGCATGTCCATGGACACGCGGCCCACGGTGCGTGTTCGCACGCCGTCCACCAGCACCGGTGTGCCGGTGCCGCACAGGCGCGGATAGCCGTCGGCATAACCGCAGGCGACGATGCCTATGCGCAGCGGGCCGTCTGCCGTGAAGCTGCTGCCATAGCCGACCGTATCGCCCGCCTGCAACTGCTGCGTGGCCAGCAGCTGAGACCGCAAAGTCATGGCTGGCTGCAGACCCCAGTGCACGATGTCGTGTTCCGGAAAGTCAGGCGCGCTGCCGTAGCTGACGATGCCCGCACGCACCCAGTCGTTTTTCAATCCAAGGCGCAGGCTGGCTGCACTGTTGGACCGGCTGCGCTCGCCGGGCAGGTCACTGGTCACCGCCTCGAAAACCGCCACCTGGTGCGCCACACCCCGCGCGCCGTCTGCGTCGCTGAAGTGCGTCATCAGCGAGATCTCGTCCACCTGCGGCAACGCATCCAGCCGCGCATAGGCGCTGCGGTAGGCCTCGGGCCTGAAGCCCAGGCGGTTCATGCCGCTGTTCATCTTCAGGAACACACGGTGCGGCACTTGTGTCTTGTGCGCCGCCAGCCAGTCGATCTGCTGGCTGCTGTGCACGGCATGCCACAGGTTCAGGCGCGAACAGAGTTCCAGGTCGCGCGGCTCAAAGCAGCCTTCCAGCAGCAGGATGGGGCCGCGCCAGCCTAAAGCGCGCACACGTTCGGCCTCGGCCAGATCCAGCAGCGCAAAGCCGTCGGCGCCGCGCAGACCCTCGTAGGCGCGTTCGATGCCGTGCCCGTAAGCGTTGGCCTTGACGACAGCCCACACCCGTGCCCCGACCGCGCTGGCGCGGGCCCGCGCCAGGTTGTGGGCCAGCGCGTCGGTGTGGATCAGCGCAGCAATCGGACGCGGCATGAAGGTCTGGACTCCTGCAGATGCGGGGCGGGGCTGCCACCGGGTGGGGTCATTTGCCCTGGGGGGCCCATGCTATAACCCGCCCGCCCCAAGCATGGAGACATCACCAGAAGGCGCACCCCCGCCAGCGGCACCCAGGCCGCGTCCGACACGATGAAAAAAGGTTTCTCGACCATCATGTCGGCGCAGTTCTTCAGCTCGCTGGCTGACAACGCGCTTCTTGTGGCCGCCGTGGAGTTGCTGCGCATGAGCAACTCGCCGCCTTGGCAGGTGCCCGCGCTGGCGCCCATGTTTGCGCTGTTCTATGTGGTGCTGGCGCCCTTTGTCGGCGCCTTTGCCGACAGCATCCCCAAGGGCCGGGTGATGTTTGTCTCCAACGCGATCAAGATCGTCGGCTGTTTGATGATGCTGTTCGGCAGCCACCCGCTGCTGTCCTACGCCGTGGTGGGCCTGGGCGCCGCTGCCTACTCGCCCGCCAAGTACGGCATCCTGACCGAATTGCTGCCACCTTCGCAGCTGGTCAAGGGCAACGGCTGGATCGAAGGCCTCACGGTGGCGTCCATCGTGCTGGGCATCGTGCTGGGCGGCCAGCTGATCGGGGCCAGGATCTCCACCACGCTGCTGGGCTTTGACCTGCCCTTCATAGAGACCAGTGTGGACACGGCGCCGGAAGCCGCGATCTCGGTGATCGTCTTCCTGTACATCATCGCCACCGTCTTCAATCTCTACATCCCGCGCACCAACGCACCGCTGCAGCCGATGGACGGCGTGGCCGACCTGGTGCGCGACTTCGCACGCTGCAACTCACGGCTGTGGGGCGACAAGCTGGGGCAGATCTCGCTGGCCTCCACCACGCTGCTGTGGGGCATCTTCGGCAACCTGCGGCTGATCGTCTTTGCCTGGGCCGCGGCGGCCATGGGCTACACCACGGCGCAGGCCTCCAACCTGGCGGGCGTGGTGGTGATCGGCTCGGTGCTGGGCGCGGTGGCGGCGTCGATGACGATGAAGCTGGACAGCGCCACCAAGGTCATCCCCGTGGCCATCAGCGTGGGCTTCCTGATGATCGGCCTGAACTTCATCACCAACCTGTGGACTGCCGTGCCCTTCCTGGTGATCATGGGTGCGGTGTGCGGCTTTTTGATCGTGCCCATGAACGCGCTGCTGCAACACCGCGGCCACAACCTGATGGGCGCCGGCCGGTCGATTGCCGTGCAGAACTTCAACGAACAGGCCTGCATCCTGGGCCTGGGCGCGTTCTACGTGGGCATGACCAAGTTCGGCCTCTCGGCCTTTGGCGCCATCCTGGTCTTTGGCTTGCTGGTGGCCGCCACCATGGAGCTGATCCGCCGCTGGCACCAGCGCAACGCAGTGGTGCACCGCGAGGAAGTCGAACGGCTCCTGGCCATCGCGCGCAGCGACCACGGCCATCACTAGGCGGCCCATGGCCGCGCCACGCTGGCTGCCCGCGGCAGCCCTGATGCTCAACGCCTTCACCTGGGGCGTGTCCTGGTGGCCGTTCCGGCAGTTGCAGGACCTGGGCCTGCACCCGCTGTGGGCGACGGTGCTGATCTACGCGGTGGCGGTATTGGCCATCACGCTGTGGCGGCCTTCGGCCTGGCGCGACCTGGCCACCACTCGCACGCTGTGGCTGCTGGTGCTGGCGTCCGGCACCACCAACGCCACCTTCAACTGGGGCGTGACCATGGGCGACGTGGTGCGTGTGGTGCTGCTGTTCTACCTGATGCCCCTGTGGGCCGTGCTGCTGGCCCGCTGGCTGCTGCACGAGCCCTTGACGCGCGCCGCAGCGCTGCGCGTGGCCTTGGCCCTGGTGGGCGCGGGCACCGTGCTGTGGCCGCCGGGCGGCGGCTGGCCCCTGCCTCATTCATTGGCGGAATGGCTGGGTGTGCTGGGCGGCTTCACCTTCGCGCTGAACAACGTGATGCTGCGACGTGAAGCGCACCGGCCGGAGGCCGCACGCGCGCTGGCCATGTTCCTGGGCGGGGCGGTGGTGTCGGCCTGCATCGCGCTGGCGCTGTCGCCTGACTTGTCGCCGGGCTTGGCACCGGGCTTGTCACTGGGCTTGTCACAACAAGGCGGCGTGCCCCTGCCACCCGCACTGGCGCCCGCCTGGGTGCTGGGCGCGCTGGCCATGGGTGCG
>JANOAM010000317.1:0-2089 GCA_031411215.1 Betaproteobacteria bacterium | reverse complement strand
CTGTTCGAGCTGTCCGACACCGCGCTCAGCTTCGTGATGGTGATCGGCGCGATCACCGCGCTGTTCATGGGCTTTCTCGGCATCATCCAGAACGACATCAAGCGCGTCGTCGCGTACTCCACGCTCTCGCAGCTCGGCTACATGCATGAGGACCCGGGCTACCAGCGGTTCTTCAGCTACATTTCGCTGTTCACCTTCGCGATGCTGATGCTGGTGATGTCGAACAACTTCCTGCAGCTGTTCTTCGGCTGGGAGGCGGTGGGCCTGGTCTCCTACCTGCTGATCGGCTTCTGGTACACCAGGCCCACGGCCATCTTCGCCAACATGAAGGCCTTCCTGGTCAACCGGGTGGGTGACTTCGGCTTCATCTTGGGCATCGGCCTGATCGTGGCCTTTGCGGGCACGCTGAACTACGGCGAGGCCTTTGCCAAGGCGCCGGAACTGGCCAAGCTGACCTTCCCGGGCACGGACTGGATGCTGATCACGGTGGCCTGCATCTGCCTGTTCATCGGCGCCATGGGCAAGAGCGCGCAGTTCCCGCTGCACGTCTGGCTGCCGGACTCGATGGAAGGCCCGACGCCCATCAGCGCGCTGATCCACGCCGCCACCATGGTGACGGCTGGCATCTTCATGGTGGCGCGCATGTCGCCGCTGTTCGAGCTGTCTGACACCGCGCTGAACTTCGTGCTGGTCATCGGTGCCATCACAGCCCTGTTCATGGGCTTCCTGGGCATCATCCAGAACGACATCAAACGTGTGGTGGCCTACTCCACGCTGAGCCAGCTGGGCTACATGACGGTGGCCCTCGGTGCTTCGGCCTACGGCGTGGCGGTGTTCCACCTGATGACACACGCCTTCTTCAAGGCCTTGCTGTTCCTAGGCGCCGGCAGCGTGATCATCGGCATGCACCACGACCAGGACATCCGCAACATGGGCGGCCTGCGCAAGCACATGCCCATCACCTGGATCACGTCGCTGCTGGGCAGCCTGGCACTGATAGGCACACCGCTGTTCGCCGGCTTCTACAGCAAGGACAGCATCATCGAAGCGGTGCATGCCACGCACCTGCCGGGCACGGGATTCGCCATCTTCGCGGTGACGGCGGGTGTGTTCGTCACGGCCTTCTACTCGTTCCGCATGTACTTCCTGGTCTTCCACGGCGAAGAGCGCTTCCACCACAAGCCTTTCCCGCCCGAAGACGACCACGCGCATGACGACCACGGCGATGGGCATGGGGAAGCCCACGCGCACACGCCGCACGAATCACCCTGGGTGGTGACGGCGCCGCTGATCCTGCTGGCGATCCCTTCGGTGGTGATCGGCTTCCTGGCCATCCAGCCCATGCTGTTCGGCGACTTCTTCAAGGACGCCATCTTCGTCAACGGCGGAGCCCACCCTGCGATGGAAGAACTGGGCAAGGACTTCCACGGCGCCGCGGCCATGGCCTTGCACAGCCTGACCACGCTGCCGTTCTGGCTCGCGCTGGCGGGGGTGGTGACGGCCTGGGTCTTCTACCTGAGGGCCCCGCAGATTCCGGCCGCACTGGACCGCCATCTCAAGCCCCTGCGTACCGTGCTGGAGAACAAGTACTACATGGACTGGTTCAACGAACACGTCCTGGCCGCCGGCGCTCGGCTGCTGGGCACCGGCTTGTGGAAGGGCGGTGACGGGGCGGTCATCGACGGCTTGCTGATCAACGGCTCGGCGCGCGGCATCGGCGGCATCGCTGCCTTGGTGCGCACCTGGCAGACCGGCCGCCTGTACCAGTACGCGCTGGTCATGCTGCTGGGCGTCTTCGGGCTGCTGACATGGAAGCTGTGGCCATTTTTCATTGGTCTGGTGAAATGACCGACCTCCGAAGCGCCTTGGATGCTCCCCCTCGAGGCGGCCGAGCCCTGACGCAAGAGGTCCGGTGGACCTTTTGCGCCTGGCGAGGGTGCGGGCCCCATGGCCCGGCGCGGCCCGCAAGGCACGCCAGCGGCCCGGCAGGGCCGGCCTGTGGCCGGAGGCCCCAGGTGCTGTTGCTGCCCAAGTCGACGCAGGCCGACGTGGAGGCGCAGCGATCGCTTCCGCGGCGGCTGGATGCCGA
>JANOAM010000316.1:0-2740 GCA_031411215.1 Betaproteobacteria bacterium | reverse complement strand
CTGGACACCCACATCGCCAACCGCTACGACCAGCTGGGACCAGACGTGGTGGGCATGCTGTTCCCGCGCACCACGCCCGAAGAACGCGTGCACACCAACTGGGCCGGCGCCACGCTCAATGCGCAGGTGGTGCTGCAGGGCTTGCAGCAGCAGCGCCTGCTGCCGGATACCGCCTTCCTGCCGCCCGTGACCGCAGTGCCGACCACGGCCGCGCTCAAGCCCAACCTGCCCACGTTGTTCCTGGTCGGCGACTCCACCGTGCGCAGCGGCGGCCAGGGTGGCATGTGGGGCTGGGGCGAACGGCTGCAGCCCTGGTTGGACAGCCAGCATCTGCAACTGGCCAACCACGCCATCGGCGGGCGCAGCACACGCACGTTTCTGCGCGAAGGCCGTTGGGCCGCTGTGCGCGCGCAGCTAAAGCCGGGTGACGTGGTGCTGATCCAGTTTGGTCACAACGATGGTGGCCGCGTCGGCGACCCCGGTGCCAAGCAGCGTGGTGTGTTGCCCGGCATCGGCAGCGACATCACCGAAGAAGTGATGCCCGACGGCAGCCACGAAACCGTGCGCAGTTTCGGCGCCTACCTCACGCGCTACCTGCGCGAAGCGCTGGACGCGGGTGCGGTGCCGGTGGTGCTGTCGTCCGTGCCGCACAAGGACCGCTGGGAGACCGGCCGTGACTTCGAGGACTTTGCAGCCTGGGGCCGCAGCGTGGCGCAGCGCGAGGGTGCGCTGTTCATCGACCTGACGATGATCGTCACCGAGGCCTACCGTGCGCGTGGCGCAGCGGCCGTGGACGGGCTCTTTGCCGACGCACGCACGCACACCAACGACGCGGGGGCGCAGCTCAATGCCGCCTGTGTGGCGCAGGGCCTGCGCCAGTTGCCACAGGCGCTGCTGGCGCCCTATGTGAAGGCCGCGTTGGCGGCCTGATTCACGTGGCGGCGCTCAGCCGCGGCAGCAGTTCGCGCTGGCCGCTCACCGTCATCTCCACCGCACGCCCGGTGCCACGGCGCAGCCAGCCGGCTTGTGTGAAGTGCTGGTAGATCTCGTCGGCCAACTGACCGGCCAGGTGGTCGCGCCGCTCCGACCAGTCCAGGCACGGGTAGGCATAACGGCGGCGGCCACTGGGTGCGGCTAGGTCCATGCCCAACCCGGCCAGCCATCGCCGGCCGGCATCTGTCAGTGCGTAGCCATCGGCTGCGGGCTGCAGCCGCCCCTCACGCTGCAGCGCATCGAACACCGTGATGGCCAGGCTGCCCGCCAGGTGGCCGTAGCAGCAGCGTGCATAACGCAGGCGCTGGCGTGCCGGCTGAGCCCAGGCGCGGTCGTGTTCGTTGCGCTCGGCCACCAAGGCCAGCGCTTCCAGCGCATGCGCCACTTCAGCGTCCGCCAGGCGGTAATAGCGGTGGCGGCCACGCGCTTCGCAAACCACGAAGGCGGCGTCCAGCAGCTTGGCCAGGTGCCCGCTGGCCGTGGCGGGCGTGACGGACGCGACCTTGGCCAGTTCACCCGCGCTGGCGTACTCACCACTCAAGAGGTAGGCCAGCATGCGCGAACGCGCCGGGTCCGCCACCAGGGCGGCGACACGGGCCAGGCGCGGTTCGTGCGGCGCGGTTGCAGGCTTGGCCATCGGCATCAGATCAAGGTGCTGCGCGAATCTGCTGGCGCTTCGTCGCGTTCCTGCAGGCCGTAGTCGCGCAGGACCGAAGCCACCCGCAGCCGGTAGCCCGCCAGCACCGCGGACCGGCCTTCCTGCTGCGCCTGGCGGTGCATGCCATGGCAGCGCCATTGGCGCACCGCGTCTTCGTCACGCCAGAAGCTCAAGGACAGGTAGTGGCCGGGCCGCGTCACGCTCTCGAAGCGTTCGACCGAGATGAATCCATCCATCGCTTGCAGTTCGGCCTTCAGCAAAGCGGCCAGCTCGAAGTAACGCTGCGTGGCACCGGCCTGCGGCTCCAGTTCGAAGATGACAGCGATCACGGCGCCACCTGCCGGGCCTGGTTGCGTGTGCCGGCCACGTCTTCCAGCCAGCTGCGCTCTTCACGCAGGATGAAACGTTCGGCTTGTGCGTATTCGAAGTTGGCGCGGCCTTCGGCGTCTGCGCGCAGCGTGGCACGGTAGCGTTCGTAGGCGGCCAGGCTGTCGAAGCCGATCAAGCCCCAGGCCACGTCGTTGCTGCCTTCGTGCGGCAGGAAGTAGCCGATGAGTTCGCCACCGCAGCGCGGGATGATGCGGCCCCAGGCTTCCGCATAACGCTTGAATGCAGCGCGCTGGAAGGGGTCGATCTGGTAGCGGATGAAGCAGGTGATGGCCATGGGGTGCGTGGGCGGCGGTTGCAATGTGGACACTGTGCCTGACCTGCGGGATGGGATGTTTCGTTCAGGACCGAAGTGTGGCTAGCATGCGCACCATGAATCAAGTATTGCGCGCCGCCCTGAAAGGCCTGTTGGTCCTGGCCACGCTGACCGCAGCCGCTGTCTGCCAGGCCGCCTT
Source organism: Betaproteobacteria bacterium (assembly GCA_031411215.1). Taxonomy (GTDB): domain Bacteria; phylum Pseudomonadota; class Gammaproteobacteria; order Burkholderiales; family Burkholderiaceae_C; genus Rubrivivax. Next base: position 247 of record JANOAM010000316.1, on the reverse strand, counting down.
CCCGGACAAACCCGTGAAGCTGGTCGTGGCCTTCGCGCCCGGCAGTTCCACCGACATCGTGGCCCGCCTGCTGGCGGAACAGATGACGGCCTCCATGGGCCAGACCGTGGTGGTGGAAAACAAGCCGGGTGCGGGCGGCAACATCGCCACGCAGCAGGTGATGAACGCGCCGGCTGACGGCTACACGCTGCTGATCCACAGCGTGGCGATTGCCGTGAACCCGTCGCTCTTCGCCAACGCCGGCTAC
>JANOAM010000315.1:0-7165 GCA_031411215.1 Betaproteobacteria bacterium | reverse complement strand
CAGCAGCCGCGACAGCGGCAGCGATCTGGCCCAGGAACGGGTTGGCCGTGGCGAACCACAGCGCAACGCCGGTACCGATGATGAACGAGGCGTCGATCAGGCCGACCAGCAGGAACATCTTGGTCTGCAGTTCGCCCATCAGCTCAGGCTGGCGAGCGGCTGATTCCAGGTACTTGCTGCCCATGATGCCGATGCCGATACAAGCGCCGAGCGCGCCGAGACCGATGATCAGGCCAGCGGCCAGGGCGACAAAGCTGATGACTTCCATGTTGTGCTCCAGAGAGGAAGGTTTGGGGGGAAAGTGAAAGCAGGGAAAAGGCGACAGCGGGTCAGTGCGTGTCGTGGGCCTGGCCGATGTACACGAGCGTCAGCATCATGAACACGAAGGCCTGCAGGGTGATGATCAGGATATGGAAGATGGCCCACACCGTGCCAAGCACGATATGGCCGAGCGCCAGGCCGACGCCCAAGGCGGACATCGACCAGGCGCCGCCGAGCAGCGCGATCAGCAGGAAGATCAGTTCGCCGGCATACATGTTGCCGAACAGTCGCATGCCATGCGACACCGTCTTGGCGATGAATTCGACGATCTGCATCGCAAAGTTGAAGGGGTACAGCGCCCAGTGATCACCAAAGGGCGCGGTGAACAGTTCGTGCACCCAGCCGCCCAGGCCTTTGACCTTGACGTTGTAGATCAGGCAGACCAGCAGCACCGACACCGACAGCCCCATCGTCACCGAGAGATCGGCAGTGGGCACGACACGCAGGTAGGCATGGTGCGGGTCGCCGCCGGAGGCGCCGACGATCTTTTCCCAGATCACGGGCAGCAGGTCGACGGGCAGCAGGTCCATCGCGTTCATCAGGAAGATCCAGACGAACACCGTCAGGGCCAGCGGCGCGACGAGCTTTCGGCTCTTGGCGTTGTGGACGATGCCCTTGGCCTGGGCGTCGACCATCTCGACGAGGATCTCGACGGCAGCCTGGAAACGGCCCGGCACGCCCGACGTGGCCTTGCGCGCGGCACGCCACAAGAAGAAGCAGCCGATCACGCCGGTGAGGATGGCGAAGAACATCGAGTCCCAGGCAACGACACTGAAGTCGACCGGGCCCGTCATGTCCTTGTTCCGCAGATGCGTCAGGTGGTGGACGATGTACTCACCTGCGGTCGGTCCGTGCTCAGCGGCGTGGGCTTCAGCTGCCATGTTTTTTCGTCTCGCTCAATTCGACACTGTGTTCGACACTTTTGGGCGGTTGCGCCAAAGCAGGACCACCACGTAAACCTTCATGCACAACACCAGGCCCACCAGCAATGCCGGCCAGACCAAGGGCTGCACGATGCTCGGGGCCAAAACCAGCATGGCCACCGAAACCGCAATTTTCACCGACGCCCACAACATGAAGCTGACAGCGCTGCTGCCGGGCGACATGCTGGAGATCCGGCTGGTCATGCCACGCGCCATCAAGACACCCGGCACCACCACCGTGGCGGCGCCATAGAGCACCGACCACGCCACCTCCTGCCTCCAAGTGACCCACCCTGAAAGCAGGGCTGCGGCCACTCCCACCATGACCTGCACCGCAATGACCCGCCACGGTGACAGTGACGGCTCCTTGGCGCGCAGGGCTGACGCTTCCTCTTTCGTCAGCGGCTTGAAGACCTGGGTCTTCGAGCCTTCATGCCAGCTTCCAGCCCCGGACTCTTCGTCGTCCCATCGGTTCGGTGCGGTGGCGGGTGCAGGTAGCAAAGCCTGTCGATTATACGAAGAAACCCGCAGCCTCCCAAGCTCGCGGCTCACAATAAGCCCTTGACCGGAACCTGGACAGCACGCGCTGCTCCAATCCCACGCATGCACCCCCTTTCCTCTATGACCAGACTGCTGGCCGCGCTCCTGGCCGCCGCGCCTTTGATGGCTGTGGCCGCGCCCGCCGCCGTCGTCAGCACACCACAGGTGCGCGCCGAACTCGTGGCCCACGCACCCGAAGGCGTGGTCGCCGGCAAGCCGGTCTGGGTGGGTTTGAAGATCGAACACCAGCCGCACTGGCACACCTACTGGAAGAACCCCGGTGACTCCGGCCTGCCGACGACGCTGCAGTGGACGCTGCCGGCTGGCGTGACGGCTGGCGACATCCAGTGGCCCACCCCCGGCCGCCTGCCGATCGGGCCGCTGATGAACTTCGGCTACGAAGGCACGCTGCTGCTACCCGTGCCGGTGACCGTGCCTGCCGGCTTCCAGGGCGACACGCTGAACGTGACCCTGCGCGCCGACTGGCTGGTCTGCAAGGACGTGTGCATCCCAGAAGGCGGTGACTTCACGCTCAAGCTACCGGTGCAGCAGGCCACCGCCGGGCATCGCGCCTTGTTCGACAGCACGCGCGCCGCGCTGCCGCAGGCCGTGCCCGGCGCGAAGGCAACGGCGGCGGTGGACGGCACCAACCTGGTCGTCACGGTGTCGGGCATCCCCGCCACCTGGCAAGGCCGCGAGCTGGGCTTCCTGCCCGAGACCGGCGGCGTCATCAACAACGCCGCCAAGCTGCAGGCGCGCTGGCAAGGCGACACCTGGACCGCGCATGTGCCACTGGACCCGCAACGCAGCGAATCGCCCAAGCTGATGCCGGCGGTGCTGATCAGTGCTGGCCAGCCGGCCGGTCTGCAGGTCGAAGCCACCGTCACCACGGCCTGGCCCGCACCGGCGCCACCGCCGGCCGCCCTGCCGTCCTTGGGCGACGCACAGGTCACGACACCCGCAGCCGGCACGGGTCTGCTGCTGTCGCTGCTGTTGGCCCTGGCTGGCGGAGCGCTGCTGAACCTGATGCCCTGTGTGTTCCCGGTGCTGTCGCTGAAGGTGCTGGGCTTCGCCTCCCATGCCGAAGACCGCCGCGGCCTGCTGCTGGGCGGTCTGGCCTACACCGCGGGCGTCGTGCTGTCCTTCGTGGCGCTGGCGGCGGCGCTGCTGGCGCTGCGAGCCGGTGGCGAACAGCTGGGCTGGGGCTTCCAGCTGCAGCAGCCCGGTGTGGTGGCTGTGCTGGCCGCGCTCTTCACGCTGATCGGCCTGAACCTGGCGGGTGTATTCGAGTTCGGCTCCATGCTGCCCAGTTCGCTGGCCGCAGTGCGCGCGCGACACCCGATGGTGGACTCGGCGCTCACCGGCGTGCTGGCCGTGGCCGTGGCCTCGCCCTGCACCGCGCCCTTCATTGGCGCTGCACTCGGCGCAGCCGTGACGCTGCCGACCACCGAGGCGCTGACAGTCTTTGCCGCGCTGGGCCTGGGCATGGCCCTGCCGTACCTGCTGGCCAGCGCCTGGCCCGCCGTCGCGCGCCTGCTGCCGAGGCCCGGCGTCTGGATGGCGCACTTCAAGACCCTGATGGCCTTCCCCATGTTCGCCACCGTGGTGTGGCTGGTCTGGGTGCTGGGCGTGCAGGTGGGCGTGGACGGCGTGGCCGCGCTGCTGGGCTTGCTGGTGGCGCTGGCTTTTGGCGCCTGGGCACTGGGCTCGCCCACGCTGGGCCCCAAGGCGCGCGCCGGCTTTGGCAGCGCGGCCGTGCTGCTGCTGGCGGCGGCACTGGTGTGGGCCCTTCCCGCGCTGCGCCAGGAGGCGGCAGCGCAGTCCACGACCACGGCGCCGTCCGAAGACTGGCAGGCCTGGTCGCCCGAACGTGTGGCGCGGGCCCAGGCGGCAGGGCAGCCGGTGTTTGTGGACTTCACGGCCGCCTGGTGTGTGACCTGCCAGTTCAACAAGCGCACGACGCTGGCCACAGCCGACGTCAAAGCAGCCTTCGCCAGCAAGAAGGTGTTGCTGCTGCGTGCCGACTGGACACGGCGCGACGCCGCCATCAGCGCAGAGCTGTCCCGGTTGGGCCGCAGCGGCGTGCCGGTGTATGCGCTTTACACCCCGGGTGTTGCAGGGCCAAGGCTGATGAGCGAAATTCTCAGCGTCGCTGAAGTGCGTGGCGCTCTCGACACCTTGCCCTGAAAGGACTGCACCCATGAAGAAGCTGCTGATTCCCGTCGCGTTGGCGTTGCTCACCGGCAGTACCCTGGCCGCCGCCACCGTGGGCCAAGCCGCACCGGCCTTCACGGTGCAGGACACGGCCGGCAAGCCGGTGTCCCTGGCCGACTACAAGGGCAAGACCGTGGTGCTGGAATGGGTCAACCCCGGCTGCCCGTATGTGCAGAAGCATTACAACGCCGCCAACATGCAGGGCACGCAGAAGGACGCCGCCGCCAAGGGCGTGGTCTGGCTCACGGTGAACTCCACCGCGTCTGATCACGGCGACTACAAGGCGCCGGCTGCCATGTCGCAGTGGATGCAACAGCACAAGGCCGCCGCCAGCGCCACGCTGATGGACAGCGACGGCAAGGTCGGCCGTGCCTACGGCGCGCGCACCACGCCGCATCTGTACATCGTGGACGGCAGCGGCACGCTGGTCTATGCCGGTGGCATCGACAACAAGGCCAGCACCAACCCGGCCGACATCCCCGGCGCCACCAACCACGTGAAGGTGGCTTTGGGTGATCTGCAGGCGGGCAAGGCCGTCAGCCAGCCGACGACGCGGCCCTATGGCTGTTCGGTGAAGTACTCGTCGGCGATGTAAGCGTCAGGCTGGCAGGCGCAGGTACTGCGCGGCCAAGTGCTTGAACGCGTCGGCGTCGACGGGGCGGCCCAGTTCTTCGGCCAGGATGGCGGCCACTGTTTCGGCCTGACGCGCCGCTTCGGCCGCATCCAGGAACAGCAAGCGGCAGCGCCGCGCCAGCACGTCTTCCACCGTGCGCGCCATCTCAAAGCGTGCGGCGAAACGCACCATGGCCTCGCTCAGGCCGCCTTCACCGTCGCGCCACAGCCAGCGGTCGGCGCCAGGCAGTTCGCGCAGCACCACAGCTTCGCTGCCGTAGAGGTGCTCGCCCGGCGGCTCCCCCATGGGCTTGCCTGGCGCCGCGCCCACCAGCGCCAGTTGCGCCGTGACACCGGCCGGCTTGTGCGGCAGCAGGCCACGTTGCATGCAGCGCTGCAGCACGTCTTCGGCCATGGACCGGTAGGTCGTCCATTTGCCGCCAGTCACCGTGACCAGGCCGCTGCGGCCGATCACCACGGTGTGTTCACGCGAGATCGCCTTGGTATCGGTATTGGCGCCCTCGTCACCTTCGGGCCGAACCAAGGGCCGCATGCCCACCCACACCGACCGCACGTCGCTGCGCTGCGGCGGGCGTGCCAGGTAGCGGGCCGATTCACGCAGGATGAAACCCACCTCTTCGGCCAGCGGCTGCGGTTCCAGCGGCGTGTCGTGCCGGGGTGTGTCGGTGGTGCCCAGGATGGTTTTGCCCAGCCAGGGCACGGCAAACAGCACACGGCCGTCTTCGGTCTTGGGCACCAACAGGGCGTGGTCGCCGGGCATGAAGGACCGGTCCACCACCAGGTGCACGCCCTGGCTGGGCGCCACCATGCGTGGGCGGGTGGGCGCGCCGGGTGCCTGGTCCATGTCGCGCACAGCGTCCACCCACACGCCGGTGGCGTTGACGACGCAGTGGGCGTGCAGGGTCAAGCTCTCGGCGGTTTCGGCGTCCTGCACATGCACACCCCGCACCTGGCCCTTGTCCAGCACCAGCCCCGTCGCGGCGCAGTGGTTGACGACCAACGCGCCGCGTTCGGCTGCGGTGCGGGCCAGCAGCACGGCCAAGCGCGCGTCGTCGAATTGGCCGTCCCAGTAGCGTACGCCACCGTGCAGCCCGCGCGTCTGCACGCCAGGCAGCAGCTGGCGTGTGCGTGAGGTGGACAGCCACTCCGTGCCGCCCAGGCCTTGCCGGCCGGCCAGCAGGTCATAGGCCTTGAGACCGGCGCCGTAGAAGCCGCGCTCCCACCAATGGTAGGCCGGCATCACGAAGGGCAGGCGCGACGCCACATGCGGCGCGTTGGCCAGCAGAGCGCCCCGTTCGTGAAGCGCCTCACGCACCAGGCCGATGTCACCTTGCGCCAGGTAGCGCACGCCGCCGTGGGCCAGCTTGGTGGCGCGTGAAGAGGTGCCCTTGGCGAAGTCCTGTGCTTCCACCAGCACCACGCTCAAGCCGCGCGCCGCAGCGTCCAGCGCCACACCCAGGCCCACACAGCCGCCACCGATGACGGCCAGGTCCCACTCGCGGGCCGCACGCAGGCGCGTCAGCAAAACGTCGCGGGGCAGCGCCTGGCTCATCTGTTCAGGCCCGCGCGAAGTTGACGGGCAGCCCTGGCACGTCCACCCGCGCCATCAGCACGAAACCGGCCAAAGGCTGCGCAGCCAGTTCCGCCGCAGAGCGCTTTTCACGCGAGGTGGTGACGAACAAGGTGCGCAGGTCCGGCCCGCCAAAGCAGGGCATGGTGGGGCAGCGCACGGGCAACGGCACTTCCTGCAGCACACGCCCATCGGGCGCAAAGCGCACCAGGCGCTGGCCTTCGAACAGCGCGCTCCAGTAGGCGCCTTCCGCGTCCACGGCGGCACCGTCGGGACGGCCGCCGTAGGTGGCCAGGTCCTGGTCCGGCTTCTTCAGGTCGAACTGCGCGAAGACACGCTGCCGCGACAGCGTGCCATCCACCACATCAAAGTCGAAAGCCACGACACGGTGTGCCGTGGTGTCGCTCCAGTACAGCGTGCGCGCGTCCGGGCTGAAGGCCAGGCCGTTGGCCACCGTGGCGTCACCCGCCATGCGGTCCAGCTTTCGGCCACCGAACCGGTACAGCGCGGCCTTGGGCGCCGTGCGCGGCTCGAAGACGGTGCCCACCCAAAGGCGTCCCTGCGGGTCGCACTTGCCGTCGTTGAAGCGTTCCTGCTGCTCGTCGTAGGGCGGCTCGGCCACACACTCGCGTTCACCGCTGACCGGGTCGAAGCGGAAGATGCCGTCGCGGAAAGCCATGAGCAGCCGGCCACCCGGCATAGGCGCGCAGCAGCTCGGTTCGGTGTCAAAGGCCCATTCACGGTGCTCGCCGCTGGCCCCATCATCCCCAGCCCGCCAGCGGTTGAGCTTCTTGGCCGGGATGTCACACCAGTACAGCGCGCTTTCGTCCGGGTGCCAGAACGGCGACTCGCCCAACAGCGATGGCGGCACCGGCAGCGCAAAGAACGCCAGCGTCATGCGTGCGTGATCTCCAGCTTCATCCACGCGTCCACCGTGTGGCCCGGCTCCACGCTCTTGATGCCG